>JBJEHP010000001.1:0-4645 GCA_051876145.1 Coriobacteriales bacterium
CCTAGAGCAGCATCATCGCGTCGCCAAAGCTGAAGAACCGGTAGTTGTGCTCCTTTGCCTGCTCATAGGCGTTCATGATGATGTCGCGGCTGGAAAACGCGCTGACCAGCATCATGAGCGTCGAGCGCGGGACGTGGAAGTTCGTGATGATGGCGTCCACGACCTTGTACTCGTAGCCCGGCATGATGTAGAGGTTGGTCGCCGCGCGCGAGCAGGGCAGAAGCTCACCGGAACGCGCCGCGCTCTCGAGCGAGCGCACCGAGGTCGTGCCCACCGCGATGACGCGCCCGCCCGCAGCTTTTGTGTCGCGAATCATCTGCACCGTCTCGGGCGAGACCGTGTAGAGCTCTGTGTGCATCTTGTGGTCCTCGGCGTTTTCCTCCTCCACGAGCCGGAAGGTATCCAGCCCGACTTCGAGGTCGACAGTCGCCACGTTCACGCCCTTGGCCTTGATGCGGTCGAGCAGCTCTTCGGTGAAGTGCAGACCGGCGGTGGGAGCCGCGGCGCTGCGCTCGAGGTCGGGACGCGAGTACACCGTCTGGTACAGCTCCTCGTCGCCTTTGTACTGCGTGATGTAGGGCGGAAGCGGCGTGTGGCCCACCTTGTGGAACACCGTGTCCACGTCTTCGCCGGTACGGGTCGTGAAGCGCACCGCGCGGCTGCCGTTGTCGGCATCGATCGAGACAATCTCGCCCTCGAGGATCGGCTCGCCCTCGTCCGCGCCGCCCGCGCAGTACTCGATGACGTTGCCGGGCTTGAGGCGCTTGCCGGGCTTGACCATGCAGTTCCAGGTCTGCTCTTGCGGCGTGTCGGGCGCGCCGTCGACCTTGTCGAGGAGCAGCGATTCCGCCGCGCCGCCCGTGCCCTTCTTGTGGCCGAGCAGGCGCGCGGGCAGAACGCGCGTGTCGTTGACGACCAGCAGGTCGCCGGGGTCGAGATAGTCGATGACGTCGCGGAAGATCCGGTGTTCGAGCGAGCCGTCCTTGTTGACGACCATGAGCTTGCAGGAGTCCCTCGGGACCGCCGGCGCCTGGGCTATGAACTTTTCGGGTAAATCGTAATCAAATTCGTCAGTCTTCATTGACTCTCCTAAAATCATCGCCAACCATACTAACATTGCAAATCAAAGGAGACGCACATGGCGAAAACTGCACTCAAGGGAATACTCACCATTGCGATTGTCATCGTGCTCGCGGTTGCCGGCATGGCTATTTGGAACCACTTCACCAACGGCAGCGCCGTGGGCACCGCGACGACTGCGATCACCGGAAGCACCAAGCTCGGCGACCTTGTCGGCAAGGTCTCGTCCGGCCAGAACCTGACCGACGAGGAAATCAAGAGTGACCTCGCGCTCACCGACAAGGCGTACGACACGCTCAAGTCCGCCGCCGCTTCCGAAGGCGTCGACATCACGAACTCCGCCCAGCTCAAGAAGATCGCGGCAAAGAACGCCGGCAACGTGGGTCAGGCGCAAGATATCCTCAACGAGCTGCAGGTGGGCAACATCACCGGCGACCAGGCGGTCGCCCAGCTCAAGGACATTCTCGTCCTCGACTAGCGACAACAGAGCAGGTGACGTGACGAAATGCGATTGATGCTTCATGCCTGTTGCGGGCCGTGCTCCCTCGAGCCGACGCGCATCTTCACCGAAGAAGGCGTCGAGTTTGCACTGGATTACTGCAACTCGAACATCTTCCCGCCCAAGGAATACCAGCACCGCCTCCAGACGCTCGACGAGTACATTGCCGAGCCGCTCGACGCGACGCTTTATGAAGAGCCGTACGACCCCCAAGAATGGGAGGAGCAGGTCGCACCGTTCGGCCATGACCGCGAGAAGCGTTGCCGGGCGTGCTACCGATTGCGTTTGGAGAAGGCCGCCGCGCGCGCTGCCGCAGAGGGCTACGATGCGCTGGCAACGACGCTCACGATCAGCCCGTACCAGTACACGGACATCATCTTCGAGGAGCTCGAGCGCGCGGCATCCGCGCGAGGCATCAAAGCGGTTTGCCGCGATTTCCGGGCGTGCTACCCCGAGGCGACCCGTCGCAGCCGCGAACTGGGGATGTACCGCCAGAATTACTGCGGGTGCCGCTTCTCGATTGCCGAGGCAAAGGCGGAGCGCAACCAGCGCAAAGCCAAGCTCGAGGCGGAGAAGGCGGCGAAGCACCGCGCCATGATCTGGGCAGCCGCCTCGGGTGTCGTGAGCCAGGCGAACCAGATGTAACGGGTCCGGGCGAGGCGGACGTTGCGTGGCACCGCGCGCCGCCATTGGCCGTTTGGTGTGCCGGAGCGCGTATAGTCGATTCCGCGCCACCGCGCGCCACCGATGGCCGCTTGGCATGCCATCCCGCCAATGGCCGTCCCGTATACCACGGCGCCCAAATGAAAAGGGCCACCCCCTTCGGGATGGCCCTTCACTCGTTCTCTCTCTATATATACGAGAACTACTGCTTCACGACATTGCTGGCCTGGAGCTTGCCATTCTGGCCGGTCGTGACGTCAAAGGTGACCTTGTCGCCCTCGTCGAGGGTCTTGAAGCCATCCATCTTGATCTCGGAGAAGTGCACGAACAGGTCGTCGCCATCCTCACGAGAAATGAAGCCGTAGCCCTTGTCAGGATTAAACCACTTAACAGTACCTTCAGCCATTTGTAACGCCTTTCCTTTGAGCCCCCGGTAAGGGCACTTATACACGTTGTTCGGGCGGCCAAGCCTTAACAACGCTAAAACATTGTCGCTTGAACAGCGACGCGCTCAATTATAGTTGAACGGAATAATGCCCACAAGAACAAAGTTCCGAGACATTGGTCCCATTCGCAGCTATTCGGAAATCTCGACTTCGCTCACGAGCTCGTTCTTGATCTTGCCGACGAGCTGCTGCAGGGCATCGATGACATGCGGGCGAATATCGCCGCCGATGAACACGTACATGATGTCGTCGCCCACGCTGAGCGTGCCCTCGTTGAGCCAGTACTTGACGTACTCGATGCCCTCCCACGTGAGGGCCTCCTGAGCTGCCTGCTCGACCTTCTCGTGGTCGTAGGAGAAGTTCATCCCCGTGACCTTCTTGCCGTCGTCGATGCCCTCGCGGACGAGCTTCTTGGGGAGCTCGCGGACCACACCGTTGTGCGCGAGGTACATGCCGCAACGCGGCGCGCTCTCTGCCGCCTTGGCCTCTTTGAGCCAGGCGTCCATGGAAGGAGACTCTTTTGCCATGTTGTTATCCTCTCCAAAAGATATTAAGCCAGTGCTGAATTATATCCCATGGAGATGCATCCGACACAATAAAGCGAGCAGAATGCCGAAAGACACGACGAGGCGGAGGTATTGACCCCCGCCTCGGTCACTCTCAGGAACCCGCCGTCCCCTGAAAGCCGTGCAATCACTTGTCGTCGTATTGCGGAATCGGCTCCTCGTCGACCTCGTCCAGATGCTTCTCGTAGACGTAGTGCTGGGTACCATGCGCGATGACGCCGGACAGGCCGAGCACCGCGATGCAGTTGGGGACGGCCATGAGCGCGTTGGTGATATCGGAGATGTTCCAGACGAGCTCACCACCGCCGATGCAGCCCCAGAAGATGAACACGAGGTAGACGATCTGGTACGGGCGGATGCCCTTCTTACCGAACAGGTAGGCGACCGCGCGGTTGCCATACTGCGCCCAGCCGAGCATCGTCGAGTACGAGAACAAAATCATGCCGACGGCGAGCACGAGCGGCCCCAAGATGGGAATCTCGGAAAACGCGGTAGTCGTGAGCTGCGCGGGCGCGGTGATCTGCCCCGCGGCGATGCCCGCCGCGATGTCGGGATTGGCAAGCATCGTGGACACGAGCATGATGCCCGTGATCGCGCAGATGACCACCGTGTCCCAAAACGTCCCCGTCATGGAGACGAGCGCCTGACGCGCCGGGTTCTTCGTCGTCGCAGACGCCGCGACGAGCGGGGCGGAGCCGAGGCCGGACTCGTTCGAGAACAGGCCGCGCTTGAAGCCGTACTGCAGCGCGAGCGCGATGCCGCTGCCGACGGCGCCGCCAAACGCCGCCTGTCCGCTGAACGCGCAGGTGACGATCAGCCCGAGCGCCTCGCCCACGAACTGCCAGTTCATCCCGATGATGACGATGCAGCCCGCTGCATAGAGCAGCGCCATGACGGGCACGAGCTTTTCGGTGACGCGGGTAATCGACTTGATGCCGCCGAAGATGACGACCCCGACCAGTATGACGAGGAAGACGCCGATCATCGCGTTGGCCCCGACGAGCTGCTCGGGGCTATCGAAGGGGATGTAGGCGGTGATGACGCCGGAGAGGGAGTTCGACTGGACCGACGCCCCGATGCCAAACGACGCGATGAACGCGAACAGCGCGAAGAGCACCGCCAGGACCTTGCCGAGCTTCTTGTGCTTGAAGCCACGCTCGAGCGCGTACATGGCACCGCCGAGCATCTCGCCGCGATGGTCCTTGACGCGGTACTTGACGGAGATGAAGGTCTCGGCGTATTTGGTCGCGATGCCGAAGATGCCGGTGATCCACATCCAGAAGATGGCGCCCGGGCCGCCAAAGAACAGGCCGGTCGCCACGCCGACGATGTTGCCGGTGCCGATGGTCGCCGCAAGGGCGGTCGTCAGCGCGCCGAACTGCGAGACATCG
>JBJEHP010000002.1:0-4631 GCA_051876145.1 Coriobacteriales bacterium
ATCCATGAGAAGATGGCCTACATCAAGCAGAACCTGGCCGCAAAAGGGGGCATCGACGTCGCCATCTGGGACGCGATCGGCAAGAAGCTCGGGATGCCGCTCTACAAGCTGTTCGGCGGCTACCGCGACTCGATCGAGCCGAGCAGGATCTTGTGGATGGGCGCCATGGGCGAGATGCTCGAGCAGGCAAAGGAGCTCAACGCGCGCGGCTACAAGGCGTTCAAGGTCAAGGGCGGTCTGAACCCTGATGAGGACATCGCGCGCGTGGAAGCCCTGCGCGAGGTGGTGACACCCGACACCAAGCTCTACATCGACGGCAACATGAGCTACACGTACTTTGGCGGCAAGAAGGTGGCAGACGCGCTTGCCGGCAAACTCGACTACTTCGAGGAGCCCATCGCCGACACGAACGAGCGCGACCGCGTCCGTTTCGCGCACTCCATCGACATTCCCATCACGGGCGACGAGAGCAACTTCACCATCTACGACATCGCGCATCAGATCGACATCGACGCGTGCTCGATCCTCATGATCAAGATCCCGCGCAGCGGCTTTACCTATGGGCGCAAGATCGCCGCGCTGTGCGAGGCGTTCCACCGTCCCATGATGATCGGCTCGCAGTCCGAAAGCGCTCTCGGCGCCATGGCCATCATCCACATGGGCTGCGGCCTCAAGACCATCAGCTACCCATGCGAGTTCATGGACTTTGACAACCCGCGCGCCTCGCTCATCAACGAGAAGATCGACATGCACGACGGGCGCGTGTACCCCTCTGACAAGCCGGGGCTGGGCGTCACGCTGAACGAAGACGCCGTCGCGGAGTACACGGTCGAGCTGTAGGGCCCGCGCTCCGCAATTCCTCCCGACATATGAGAAGGACTCCGGATTCCGGAGCCCTTCGCGTTGGTTCAGTCGAAAAACGAGGTCACGTGCACCGTCAGAAGGCCGGGGTCTTGCGCGTGGATCGCGTCGAGCGTCTTGACCGTGTCGTCGACGATCGCGACGCGCATCCCGGGGTGCTGCGCGGCAAGCGAGGTGAGCACCTCGAGCTTGCCGGGCTTGGTGGCGACGAGAAAGACATGGTCTGCGGGGATGCTGGGGTAGTTGCGCGCGACGAAGTCGCGTTTCGCCTGCGCTTCGTAGTCGTCTGCCACCGAGCATACGTAGACATGTTCCGGCGGCATGCTGGCGACGAACTCCTGCAGCGCCGGCAGGGGAGCGATGCCGCAGTACGGGTTGTCGTGCTCGGAGACGAAGGCCTCTTCCCACACGTCTGCCGTGTGGGAGAGCTCGCCGAACTCGTAGACGGACAGCACGCCGTCGATATCGAAGACCACGATCTGGTCGCGCAGGTACGCGCGCAGTTTCTTGCTCATCGGCTTTTTCCTGTCACGCTAGTGCTGCTGCGCGGCGGCAGCGTCCTTCTTGAGTTCCCGTGAGAGCCAGATACCAAAGCCGCTCAGCACGATGCCGATGATCGTCGAGGTGAGGTCGCCGCTCACGAGCGCGGTGCACACGAGCGCGGCGGCCAGCAGCACGATCGTCGCGATGGCGACCTTTGCGAATGCGTCGAGCCTGGACGGTTCCTTGGAGGCGATAATGCCGAGGGTGCCCTGCGCGATGCCGGCGATGCCCGAGACGAGCAGCAGGATGCCCGCCGCCCTGACGAGCCCCGCATGCGCTGCCTTCATGAGGACGATGGTCGTGGGGTCCATGATGCCGAAGGTGAGGACGAGCCCGTTCATGCCGAGAAGCGCAAACGAGCTTGCCGCCGTGACGAGCGAGAACACGATCATCACGATTCCATAGACGAGCAGGGCGATCTGCCTGCCGGTGCGTTTTCCTTGCATGCCTTGCCTTTCTGCGCGTGTGGTCGTCCGTGCGGCTAACGTGCGCGGGCGACGTCGAGTGCGGATTGCTTGTCGTCGTAGTAGCCGCGGTCGAAGGCGGCGTCCTTCATGCCGCAGCCGCCCTGGTAGCAGGTCGGCTTGAAGTCGAGCACGCGGTGGGCGATCTCGGGCTGTCGGCGCAGCTTGACGAGCATGTTGTAGACGGCGGCGCCGTCGATCTCGACGATGCGGTCGTTTCCGCCTTTCATCTTGCGGTAGACGTCGGCTGCCGTGTAGCCGTCGACGCTCAGGGGGTTCTCGATCGCGTCGAAGTAGCGCGGCGCGGGCAGGTCGACGAACCTGCAGAACTCCTGGTAGATATCATCGTTTTCAGGCGCGAACAGCGTCTTCGTGTAGTCGGGGCGGTGCTTGAGCGCGCTCGCCTCTTCGGACAGTCCCGCGTCCAGCTCTGCGAAGTACTGCTTGGCAGTGTATCCACGCGTCGCCTGACCTGCGGCTATGAGCTGCATCTCGTGTTCGTAAGAACCCATGGCAACCTCCTTGGTCGGCCGAATATTCAGGTTACTCGCCTCGCATCATAGTATGCCGCTGCGGCTGCCACGGCTGCCGCCTGGTTTTCGTGTCCGTTTTGATACCTTTGGCGCGGCGATTGTCCAGGCGCGGGTACAATCGAGAAAAACGTGCATGCAGGGGGAGGAAACCATGCCTTCGTTCGAAACGCTCATGCGCCTGGCGCGCGCCCGCAACCGCGACAAGGACGAGCACACGAGCAAACGCTTTCTCGAGATTCTCGAGGTGTTGAGGAAGTACCACGTCCGCGACGGCATCACGCCCGAGGAGGCGGTGGCGCTCCTCGAGGATCTGGGCACCACTTTCGTCAAACTCGGCCAGATCGCCTCGACGCACCCCGACGTTCTGCCGCGCGAGTACTGCGACGCCTTCGGCCAGCTCAGGGCCCATGCAAAGCCGCTTGATGCCGCGGTGGTCAAAAAGCAGATCGAAGACGAGCTGGGCAAGCCCGTCGACGAGCTGTTCGAGGAATTCGACGACACGCCCGTCGGCTCTGCCTCCATCGCCCAGGTGCACCGCGCCGTCGTCAAGGACTCCAAGCAGGTCGTGGCCGTCAAGGTGCAGCGTCCCGGCGTGGTCGAGCAGGTCACCGACGACCTTTCGATCATGGAGCGCATCGTCGAGCTCTACGACCTGCTTTCGCCCGGCGAGGGCAAGATCTCGTTCAAGCAGCTCGTCGACGAGCTCGTGCGCACGTCGCGCGACGAACTCGACTTCCGCATCGAGGCGCGCAACCTCGAGCGCTTCTACGAGAACAACAAGGACCGCCCGGGCATCGGATCGCCGCGCTGCTACGAGGAACTCACGACGCGTGCATTGCTCACCGAGGACTTCTTCACCGACCCGCGCGTGGGCGAGCCGAGCGCCGTCGAGGGGCTGAGCGAGGAGGAGCGCGACCAGCTCGCCTACCTCATCGCCAACAACTACATGCAGCAGCTGATGGAAGACGGCTTCTTCCATGCGGACCCACATGCGGGCAATATCCTCATCACCGCAGATCACGGCATACGCTGGATCGATTTCGGCATGATGGGCGAGATGAACGGCCGTGAGCGCGAGGTGCTCGGAGAAATCATCGAGTCGCTCGTGAAGGGCGATGCCTACGGCCTCAAGCGCAGCCTGCTCAAGGTGGCGACCCCGACCGGGCCCATCGACCACGGCGCGCTGCTCGGCGCCTGCGAGAACATCATCTCCGAGGTCATCGACGTTGACCTGGAGAGCTTCGACACGAGCGCCGTGTTCGACGAGCTTACCGAGAGCATGCGAAAGAGCGGCTTCGAGCTCGCGCCCTTCCTCGTCACCATGGGCCGCGGACTCGTGACGCTCGAGGGGACCATCAAGCTCGTCTCGGACAAGCTCAACATCATGCAGGTGCTGGCCAAATACGCCGCCGACTCGTTCACGCCCGAACGAATCGCACGTCGGGCGCGCAAGGTCGTCGGCTCGAGCGTCGAGAGCGTCGAGGCGATGGCGGCGCTGCCGAGCAAGGCCATGGACACGCTCGACATGCTCCAAAAGGGGCAGGTCAAGCTCGGCATGAACATGGACGTGAACAAGAAGGTCGTGAGCGGTCTCAAGGAGTCGATCAACAACTTCGCCTTTGCCATGCTCGCCGCCGCGATGATCATCGGGTCGTGCGTGCTGTGCACGACCGAGCTCGAGCCGCAGATTCTCGGCATTCCCGCGCTGGGCTTTGCCGGGTTCATCTTCGGCACGGCGCTCATGATTTACATCTCGGCTCTCATTCTGCGCTCGAAGGACCGGGACCTGAAGTAGCGCGGCGGCTGAGGGGGCTTTCTATGCCTTGGCCCCGTAGGTCTCGTAGTAGGCGTCGATGGCGGCCTTGAGCTCATCGTCGATCACGACGCGGCCGGCCACCTCGCGGTTGTAGAGGTGCTCGGTCACCTCGCGCATGTTGACGATCGAGGCAGTGGGGAAGTCGTAGCGGTCGCTTACCTCGTCGATGGCGGCCTTCACGCCCTCGCGGCCGACCTCCATGCGGTTGAGCGAGACCATGAGGCCGACGACCTCGATGTCTGCCTGACCGGTGATGATGGGGTAGGTTTCGTCGATGGACTTGCCGGAGGTGGTGACGTCTTCGACCATGACCACGCGGTCACCGTCTTTGAGGTTGCTGCCCAGCAGGATGCCGGTGTCGCCATGGTCCTTGACCTCTTTGCGGTTGGAGCAATAGCGCGCTTCCTTGCCGTA
>JBJEHP010000003.1:0-17557 GCA_051876145.1 Coriobacteriales bacterium
AGTCTTCGTCGGCAATCGGGTCCAGTGCGCTTTCGGTTGCGTCTGCTTGTTCTTGCTGCATGGTGTGCCGCTCTCCTGCGCGAGGTTGTCGGTTGCGAAACTCTTCTCAGGGTACGCCACTTTGCCATGCGTATAATGTCGATTCATGAAGACAAACGCAGCAGATACGAAGCCCGCCGCACTGTCGGCACCCCTCACGACAACCACCCCCCGGCCGTCGCTTGCCCAGGTCGTCATGGCCGCGCTCGCGTTTGGCTGCGCGATGGCGTTCGCGCGCGCCTTCGGCTCGGGCTTTTCCGGCGCGCTGTTTGCCGGGACCGCCGCGCAGATGGACCTCGTGAGCACCGTGAGCACGGCCGCGCGCGTCGTCGTGCTCATCGCCCTCACGGCATTGGGGTGCCTGCACAAATCGGCGATCAACCGCCTTTCGCTCGGTGCCGCGGGCATCTGCATGGGCGTCGGCGCGCTTCTCCTGTCCGCAAGCGCCCTGCCGTGGCTGCAGGTCGCCACGGCGCTCGTGTGCGGCGCGGGCAGCGCGTTTGCGATGTTTTCGCTCATGATGCTGCTGAGCAGCAGGTCTCTCAAGGAGATCATCGTGGTGAGCCTCGCCGGCCTGGGCGTGGGCGGCATCCTGATTGCCGCATCCTCGCTTCTGCCGCCGCCCGTGGGCACCGTGCTGTTCGCGGCATCCGGCGTGCTCTCCACGCTCGGCATCCTCGTCGTCGATTCCACGCTCGCGAGCTGCGTCGACCAGGGCGCGTACTCGGCAGACGAGTTTCGCCTGTTCCCGTGGTTCTCCGCGATCATGTTCGTCGTCTGCGGCATTCTCGGGGCACTCATCTACGGTGTGGCGACCACGCTTTCGTGGAACGTCATGGAAGGGGTGAACTACCCCGTCATGGGCGTCGCCGCCGCGCTGACCATCGTGTTCAGCGTGCTCGTGGTGCTTGCCGTCGACAACTGGGCGCAGGTCATCTGGGTCCCGCTGTTCATTTTGCTCGCGGCCATCCTCGCGTTCGTCATCACGAGCGGGCAGATGCTGGGCAGCATCACGCTCGGGCTCGTGTTCGCGCTCATCCTGTGCTACCACTTCCTGCGCTGGATGATCCTCCCGGCGCTCGTCTCGACCTCGCTGCTCCCGCGCTTTCTGACGGGCGGCATCCTGCTCGTCATCACGAACAGCATTTTCAACGTCGGGCTTGGGGCGCGCCTTGCGGAGGTGCTTCCGCTGGGCATGCAGGTCCCGAGCGCGTTTGGCGGGGTCATCGCCCTCATCTTGGGCGTCGTGTTCGCCTTCGCGATGTTTTTGGAGCATGCAGAGCGCCAGCCGAGCGAGGAGGAGCGCCTCGTCCCGGCGGCGGCCTACCGGCGCGACCTCACGGCGGCAGCTCCGGCAGAAGCGGCAGATGACGCGGAGGCAGTCTCTGGGCAGGCAACCGACGATGCGGCCCCCTCGCACGAGGGCGGCGAGCGCAGTGACGCGGCGCAGGCCCATGAACAGCAGCCCGAAATCGACGCGCCTTCCGAAGCGGAGCCCCTGCCGATGGAGAAGACCCTGGAGGACTACTGCGCCGAGCTCGCCGACGCGTACGGGCTCACCCCGCGCGAAGAGGAAGTCTGCGTTATGACGTCGCGCGGGTACTCGTCGAGCTACATCGCCGAGCAGCTCTACATCTCGGGGAGTACGGTGCGCTTCCACCAGCAGAACCTCTACCGCAAGCTCGGGGTGCACTCCAAGCAGGAGCTCATCAACTTCGTCGAGGAGAAAATGCAGGGGTAAGCTGCCCATTTGGGCCCCTTTTGGGCGTGCAAGCGGCGCGTCTGCAAAAACCATCAGTTCTGTTGGGTCGCATTCTCCCCGCTCAGCGTGCAGATGCCGCGCGATGCGGCATTTCGTGGCCTGTCAGCCAAACGTGCTTTGCTAGCATGTCACGCGAAGAGAAGGGGGACGTGTATCCATGGGCCAGACTGCAAGCAGCAAACCGATTCCACCGTGTCCGCTCTATGTCGACTTGCGTGGGGCGCTCGTCACCGTCGTCGGAGCCGGGCGCGTTGCCGAGCGCAAGATAGAGATGCTGCTCGGATACGGCGCGCGCGTGCGCGTCATCGCGCCGGCATGTACCGCTGCCGTCGAAGACGCGGCGGCGGCAGGGACGGTCGAACTCGTGCGCCGCGCCTACGAGCACGGCGACCTTTCCGGCTCGTTTCTGGTCATCTGCGCGACGGATGACGCCGCGGTCAACGAGGCGGTCTATGCGGAGGCCGTCGCAAACAGCCAGTTCGTGAACGTCGTCGACGTGCCCGACAAGTGCAACGTCATCATCCCGAGCGTGCTGCACCGCGGCTGCCTGCAGATCGCCGTGTCGACGGCCGGCGCCGCGCCGTCTGTGGCACGCGACATCCGCCGTTCCCTGGAAGCGCAGTTCGACGAGAGCTGGGAGGCCTACGTCGACGTGCTCGGCGAGCTCCGCGCGCTCATCAAGCAGCGGGTCCCCGGTCCGTCGGCGGCGCGCAAGCCGCTCTACGAGGCGATTGCCGCGGGGGGTCTGCGCGAGCGCATCGCCGCAGGCGAGCAGCTCGATGCCGAGCGGGTGTACGGCGAGCTCGTGGCCCCGCTCGTGGGAGAGGGGTGCTAGATGGCCTTCATCGTGATGGGAGCGAGCTACAAGACCGCCCCGATTTCGACGCGCGAGAAGATCGCCGTGGCGACGTCCGAGCAGGTTCAGGCGCTCCAGGAGCTCTGCCGGCAGGACGGTATCGAGGAGGCGGCGCTGCTCTCGACGTGCAACAGGGTCGAGCTCTGCCTGAACGCCTACACCGACCGCATCGGCGCGGATGCGGCGCGGGCGTTTTTTGCCGAGCGCCTGGGCGAGGAGCCCAGCCGACGGGAGTTCTACCTCTACCGCGACATCGACGCCGTCCAGCACGTCTTTCGCGTCGTGTGCTCGCTTGACTCGCAGGTGCTGGGCGAGGCGCAGATCCTCGGGCAGATGAAGCGCTCGTACGAGACCGCCGTCGAGGCGCAGACCTGCCACGACATCATGACGAAGCTCTACAAGCTCGCCCTCAACCTGGGCAAGCGCGTGCGCTCCGAGACGGGCATCGGCGCGGATTCGGTCTCGCTTTCCACGACGGCGTTCAAGGCGGCCTCGATGAACATCGAGGACTTCTCGAGCAGCTCCGTGGTCGTCTTGGGGGCGGGCGAGATGGCCGAGCTCATCTCCCATTACCTCGTTGAGGCGCGTGCGGCAGACATTGCCGTCGTCTCGCGCACCATCGCCCATGCGGAGCGCTTCGCAGAGACGATTGGCGCGCGGGCGGTCGCCTTCGAAGACCGCTACGACGCCCTGGCGCGGGCAGACGTCGTCTTTTCGATGATGGGCTCCGAGGACCCGGTCGTGGCAAAAGACGAGCTGGCGCGGGCGCGCGGCGCCGCCGGCAGGAGCACCGCCCCGCTCGTCATCGTGGACGAGGGCGTTCCGCGCAACGTCGAGGCGGGCTGCGCGGACCTGTTCGGCGTCGTGCTCTACGACCAGGAGGCGCTCGCCGACATCATCGACGAGGGGCGCGCGCACCGTGCGCAGGCGATTGCCGAGGTCGAGCGCATGGCCGACGAGGCGGTGGAGGAGTTCCTCACGTGGATGCAGGAGCGCCTCGTCAGCCCGACGGTCAAGGAGATCTACTCCAAGGGCGACCTGGTCGTCGAACGCGAGCTCAAGCACGCGAAAAAGGAACTCAGGAAGGCATGTGGGGGCGAGCTTCCCGAGGGCGCCGCGGACGTGCTCGAGGCCTACGGCAACGCGATCATGAAAAAGCTCCTCCACGGGCCGGTCATGCGCCTGCGCAAGGAGGCCAAGAGCGCGGACTCGTTCTACTACACCGAGGCGGCCCGCTACCTGTTTGGCCTGGACACGTTCCCGCCGGGCACGAGGCGCATCCCCACCGAGGTCGCCAACATCATGGGCACGGGGAAGCTCCCGAAAAACCTCGACGACATGCCGGCCGAGGTCGCGCAGCTGCTGGCAGCGCATGGCTATTCGGGCACGGTCGAAAGCATCCCGAACGAGCTGCTCGAGCAGCTCAAGGAGGCGTTTCCCGCTGAGGGCAGAAACGCCCAGGACACGAAAGGGCTACGGTAGATGACGAAGCTTCGTATCGCGACGCGCGGCAGCGCGCTCGCGTTGTGGCAGGCCAACACGGTAAAAGACGCGCTTCTTGCGGCATCCCCGGGGCTCGAAGCAGAGCTCGTCGTGCTCAAGACGACGGGGGACGTGACGCTCGACAGGCCGCTCGACAAGATCGGCGACAAGGGCATGTTCACCAAGGAGCTCGAGCGCGCCTTGGTGGACGGCGAGGCCGACCTGTGCGTGCACTCGATGAAAGACGTCCCGAGCGAGCTTGCGCCGGGCTGCGCCATCGGGGCGATGCTCCCGCGTGCCGACGTGCGCGACGCGCTCGTGTGCGGACCGCGCCTGGCGGGTGTGACATCGCTCGACGCGCTGCCTGCCGGCGCGCGCATCGGGACGGGCTCTCTGCGCCGCGCCGCGCAGCTGCGGGCCAGGTTTCCGCAGGTCGAGCCCAAGGGCATACGCGGCAACGTGGACACGCGCCTGCGCAAGGCGTACGGCGACGAATACGACGGCGCTATCCTCGCGGCGGCGGGACTCGAGCGCATGGGCGAGTCCGACAAGATCGCCTGCCTCATCCCCGGCGACGTGATGGTGCCCGCGGCGGGGCAGGGTGCCGTGGGCGTGGAGATACGCGCCGACGACGAGCAGACCGCGCGCCTCGTCGCGCTCGTGAGCGACGAGCCCACCGTGCGCTGCGTGTCCGCAGAGCGCTTCGTGCTCGCGTCGCTGGGCGGCAGCTGCAAGGTGCCGATGGGCGTGTACGCGCGCGAGGAGCAGGGGCATCTCGTGATGGACGCGATCGTGCTCTCGCTCGACGGCAGCCGCATCGCGCGGGCGCACTGCACCGCAGAAGATGGCGCCTCGCCGCTCGAGCTCGCGCAGCGTGTGGTCGACGAACTCGTCGCCCAGGACGCCCGGGCGATACTCGCGGACATTCTCGAGAACGGGGAGCTCTAGATGGCAGATGCGAAGACACCCGCGACGGTCTACCTGGTGGGAGCAGGCCCGGGGGATGCCGGCCTTGCCACGGTCCGCGCCGTCGAGCTCATCGAGAAGGCGGACGTGGTGGTATACGACTACCTCTCCAACGGCGCCCTGCTCGCCCACGCGCGCCCCGACGCGCGCCTCGAGTACGTGGGCAAGAAGGGCTTTTCGCACCATGTGACGCAAGAGCAGATCAACGACCTGCTCGTCGAATGCGCGCAGGCTGACGGCGTGCGCAGCGTCGTGCGCCTGAAAGGCGGCGACCCGTTCGTGTTCGGGCGCGGCGGCGAGGAAGCACTCGTGCTGCGGGAGCACGGCATCCCGTTCGAGGTCGTGCCGGGCGTGACGAGCGCCATCGCGGCGTCGGCGTATGCGGGCATCCCGGTCACGCAGCGCAAGGTCGCCTCGTCAGTCACGCTCATCACGGGTCACGAGGACCCGACGCGCGAGACCTCGAGCATCGACTGGCAGGCACTTGCCGCGCTCATCGCGCAGGGCAACACCGTGTGCTTCTACATGGGCGTGCGCAGCCTCCCGAAGATCTCCGAGCAGCTAGAGGGCTGCGGGGCCGACGCTGATACCCCGGTCGCGCTCGTGCGCTGGGGCACCTGCCCCGCGCAGGAGACGCTCGTGGGCACGCTCGGCGACATCGCGGAAAAGGCACGCCAGGCGCAGTTCGCGGCGCCGGCGATTATCGTCGTCGGGCGGGTCGTGGCCTTACGCGACGAGCTCTCCTGGTTCGAGGAACGTCCGCTGTTCGGCAAGCGCATCGTCGTCACGCGCTCGCGCAGCCAGGCAAGCGTGCTCGTCGAACGCCTGGAAGAGCTCGGCGCCGAGACGCTCGAGGTCCCGACGATCGAGTTTACGGCGCCTGACGACGCGGCCCCGCTCGAGCGCGCGGCACGCGAGGTCGGCGGCTACGGCTGGGTCCTGTTCACGAGCGTGAACGGCGTCGCGGCGTTCTTCGACGCGCTTTCTGAGCAGGGGCGCGACGCCCGCGCGTTCGGTGGATGCCGCATCGCCGCCATCGGGCCTGCGACGGCCTCCGCGCTCGAGGCGCACGGCATCACGGCAGACCTCGTGCCCTCGGAGTACAAGGCGGAAGGCGTGTTTGCCGCGCTGCAGGCGCAGGTGCCCTCGCTCGAGGGCGCGCGCGTCCTCATCCCCCGTGCGCAGGTCGCGCGCGAGACGCTTCCCGAGCTGCTCGAGAAGGCGGGAGCGGCAGTTGACGTCGTTGCCGCCTACAAGACCGTGATCGCAGAAGGGGAGCGCGCAGCCGAGCTCAGAGAGCAGCTGCTGGCAGGGCGCATAGACGCGGTCACGTTCACGTCGTCTTCCACGGCGCGCAACCTGGTTGTCCTGCTGGGAGAAGATGCCCAGGAGGCGCTCGCGCACACGGGCCTCGTCTCCATCGGCCCCATCACCACCCAGACACTCGAAAGGGCGGGGCTGCAGGTTGCGGCCCAGGCTCAGACGTACACCATTCCCGGACTCGTGCAGACCCTGTGCGAGATGTTCACGCGAGAGAGGAACAACTAGATGATTGGCATTTCAAAGCTGTACTGCGGCACCGTCGAGCCGTCCGACGTCCTGCGCTACCGGCGCCGCAACAAGGAGCTGCCGAGCGGCCTTCTGCAGTTCTCGAAGGACAAGAAGCCCGTGGTCGTGTGGAACTGCACGCGCACCTGCAACCTCAAGTGCGAGCACTGCTACGCGCTTTCCGACGCGCAAAAGTACGACCAGCTGTCCACCACCGAGGCCAAGGCGATGATCGACGACTTGGCTGCCTTCGGCTGCCCCGTGCTGCTGTTCTCGGGCGGCGAGCCGTGCATCCGCGAGGACCTGCTCGAGCTCATGCAGTACGCCAAGGACGCGGGCATGCGCGTCGTCATCTCCACAAACGGCACGCTCATCACCCCCGAGCTCGCCAAGAAGTTCGCCGCCGTGGGGCTTTCCTACGTCGGCGTCTCCTTTGACGGCGACCAGCCCACGCACGACCGCTTCCGCGGCGTGGAAGGCGCGTACGCCAAGGCGCTCGAGGGCATGCACAACGCGCAGGACGCCGGCATCAAAGTCGGCTTGCGCTTCACCATCAACAAGCACAACTGGCGCGAGATCGACGACATGTTCGACCTCATGAAGCGCGAGGGCATCAACCGCGCGTGCTTCTACCACCTGGTGTACTCCGGGCGCGGCAGCGAGATGATGGACGAGGACCTCACACACGAGGAGACGCGCAAGGCCGTCCGCCTGATCATGGACCGCACGAGGCAGTGGTTCGACGAGGGCGGCTCGCCCGAGATCCTGACGGTCGACAACCACGCCGACGCGCCGTTCGTGTACATGGAGCTGCTCAAGGAGGACCCGAAGCGCGCCGCCGAGGTCATGCAGCTGCTGCAGTGGAACCAGGGCAACAGCTCGGGCAACGGCATCGCCTGCGTGAGCTGGGACGGCGAGGTCTACGCCGACCAGTTCTGGCGCCACTTCAGCTTTGGCAACGTCAAGGACCGTCCCTTCAGCGAGATCTGGAGCGACACGAGCCGCACGACGCCGCAAAGCGAGCTCATGTACCGCCTGAAGGACAAGCGCCCGTGGGTCAAGGGACGCTGCCACGACTGCCGTTGGCTCGACGTGTGCGGCGGCAACTTCCGCGTGCGCGCGGAGGCGGCGACCGGCGACCTGTGGGCACCCGACCCCGCGTGCTACCTCACCGACGAAGAGATCGCGAAGCACCCCGACGACCCGGAGAAGCGCATCGTCGAGGAGCCCAAGCAAGAGACAGGAGCGCAAGACTAATGGAATACGGAAAGTTCCCCCAGTACCGCCCGCGCCGTATGCGCAACGGCGAGCTCGCCCGCCAGATGATCCGCGAGACCGAGCTGTCGGCAAAAGACTTCATCTACCCGCTGTTCGTCAAGCCGGGCACGGGCAGGCGCGACGAGATTCCCAGCATGCCGGGCGTGTTCCAGGTGTCGCTCGACATGCTCATGCCCGAGATCGAGGAGCTGCTCGACTGCGGCGTGCACTATGTCTTGCTGTTCGGCATCCCCGCAGAAAAGGACGAGATCGGCTCGAGCGCATGGGACGAGCACGGCGTGGTGCAGGAGGCATGCCGCATCATCCGCAAGAACGCACCCGAGATGTACATCATCTGCGACGTGTGCATGTGCGAGTACACGAGCCACGGCCACTGCGGCAAGCTCGACCAAGATGGCTACGTCATGAACGACGAGACGCTCGAGCTTTTGGCCAACGAGGCCGTGAGCTTTGCGCGGGCGGGCGCGCACATGGTCGCGCCGTCCGATATGATGGACGGGCGCATCGGCTACATGCGCCACGCGCTCGACGACGCGGGCTTTTCCAACGTGCCCATCATGAGCTACTCGACCAAGTACGCGAGCGGCTTCTACGGGCCGTTCCGCGACGCGGCCGATTCCACGCCGGCCTTCGGCGACCGACGCGCCTACCAGATGGACCCGGCAAACGCGCTCGAGGGCGTGCGCGAGGCGATGTATGACATCGCCGAGGGGGCAGACCTCGTCATGGTCAAGCCCGCGCTGCCGTATCTGGACGTGCTGTCCGCCGTCAAGCGCGAGACGCAGTTCCCGACGGTGGCCTACAACGTGTCGGGCGAGTACTCGATGGTCAAGGCCGCGGCGCAAAACGGCTGGATTGACGAGAAGCGCGTCGTGCTCGAGCTGCTCACGAGCATCAAGCGCGCCGGCGCCGACATGATCATCACGTACCACGCAAAGGAAGCCGCCCGCTGGCTTGCGTAAGGCCACGCGCGAGCGTGCGCGCGCGGGGCGGCTCCAAGAGCGGTCCCGTAGCGCTTTTTCCCTGAACACACGAGCGACCACGAGGAGAGACATGACCCATCCTGGTTCACATCCCGGCTCCCACCCCGCGGGCCATGCTGGTCACGGCGGCGCGCATCCCGGAGCGCAGCGTCCCGGCTGCGGTCAGGCGGCGCAGGCCTACGAGGCGCGTACCGGCATCAAGGCACCGAGCATCATCGCCTGGGAGATCACCCGCAGCTGCAACCTCGCCTGCGCGCACTGCCGCGCCGCGGCGCACTGCGAGCCGTATCCCGGCGAGCTGAGCCTCGCGCAGTGCAAAGAGGTCATCGACGACATCGCGAGCATCACCGACCCGATCCTCATCTTGACCGGCGGCGAGCCGCTCATGCGCGCCGATATCTGGGACATCATCGACTACGCGCGCGAGAAGGGCTGCCGGCCCGTCATCGGCACGAACGGTACCATGATCGACGATGCCACGGCGCAGCAGATCGCCGCACACGGTATCCCCAAGGTGAGCGTATCGCTCGACTTTCCCACGGCCGCCGGCCAAGACGAGTTCCGCGGTGAGGAGGGCGCCTTCGACAACACCGTGGAAGGAATCAGAAACCTCGAGAAATACGGCGTGAAGGTGCAGGTCAACACGACCGTCACCAAGATGAACGGCGAGATGATGGACGAGATGCACGACCTGGCGCAGGAGCTGGGCGCAAGCGACTTCCATCCCTTCCTGCTCGTCCCGACGGGCCGCGGAGAGGACCTGGTCGACGTCGAGCTGTCGCCCGAGGAGTACGAGGAGGTCCTGACCTGGGCCTACGAGCGCCAGAAGACCTCGCCGATGAACTTCAAGCCCACCGATGCGCCCATGTACTTCCGCATCCTGCATCAGCGCGCCGCCGCCGACGGCATCAAGCTCACCGGGCCGCTCGCCCACAGCCGCGGCTGCCTGGGCGGCATCCGCTTCGTGTTCATCAGCCACACGGGCGACGTGCAGCCGTGCGGGTACTTTGACATGCAGCTGGGCAACGTGCTCGAGAAGCCGTTCTCCGAGATCTGGACGACGTCGTCGGTCTTCGACGACCTGCGCCACTACGACCGGCTCAAGGGCAAGTGCGGTGCCTGCGAGTTCAAGGGGGTGTGCGGCGGCTGCCGTGCCCGCGCGCTCTCGCTGACGGGCGATTACCTAGAAGAGGAACCGTACTGCGCGTACGTGCCGCGGGGCTACGAGAAGGGACGCGAAGGTGGATGCTAAGGTGAAAGAGACGGTCCTGGGGACGATCCAATCGGGCTTTCCCATTGCCCCCGACCCGTATGGGGCGCTTGCCGAGCAGCTCGGGTTTGCGCGCGACGAGGTCGAGGAAGCGCTGCTCGACCTGCGCGAGGAGGGGCTCGTGCGCCGCATCGGCGCATCGTTCGACTCGAAGCGCCTCGGGTATTCCTCCACGCTGTGCGCGCTCGCCGTGCCGCCCGAGCGTGCCGACGAGGTGGCAAAGATCATCAACGCCTATCCTGGCGTCACGCACAACTACCTGCGCGAGAATCGCTACAACATCTGGTTCACGCTCATCACGCGCTCTGCGGAGGACCGCACGCGCATCCTGGGCCAGATCGTGGAGAAGTCCGGCTGCGACGACCTGCTCGACATGCCCGCGACCAAGATGTACAAGATCCGCGTGGACTTTGGGAAGAGGCATGGCAAGAAGGCAGCGGGGGTACAGGCCAAGGGTGCAGGCGGGCACGCTGCCGCTGGGCGTTCCAGCGCCGCTGCCGCCGATGCACGTGCGTTCGGCGGCGACGATGCGTTCGACGTGGCACTCGTGCGCTGGGCGCAAGACGACGTGGCCTTCGACGCGGACGGGGCGCTCGTAGAGCGACCGTTCGAGCAGGGGGCGGCACTCATCGGCCGGCAGCTTGGGCGCGAGGTGACCGAAGACGAGGTCATTGACCGCATCCTCGAGCTCAAGGCACTCAAGGTGATCCGCCGCTTTGGCGCGATGGTCAAGCACCAGAAGATGGGCTTCGCGTTCAACGGCATGACGGTGTGGAACGTCGACGATGACCGGCTCGACGAGGTCGGCGCCGCGTTTGCCGAAAAGCCGTACGTGTCGCACTGCTACACCCGCCTGGCCCAGCCGACCTGGCCCTACAAGATCTACGCGATGACGCATGCGCAGACGCAGGACGAGCTCGACGGCTACGTGGCCGAGCTCGCGGACATCGCGCAGGCCGAGCCGCTCGTGCTCGTGTCTACGAAGGAGTACAAGAAGGTCTCGATGCGCTATTTCGAGGAGTAGGCACAGACGCTTTGCACGGCGGCCGTCGAGGTTTTGCTGCGCTAGTATGGGGACACTCACATCTGCATCAAAGGAGAACAATCGCGATGGCACTCAATCACGCTGTATCTGAATCCGACTTTTCCAAGGCCAAAACGCTCATCCCCGGCGGCGTCAACTCGCCGGTGCGCGCGTTTGGCAAGGTCGGCTGCGACCCTGTGTTCTACGACCACGCCAAGGGCTCGCATGTCTGGGACGTCGACGGCAACGAGTACCTCGACTTCATCTGCAGCTGGGGGCCGATGATCTTCGGACACGGCGACGAGGACGTCATGAACGCCGTGCGCGCGCAGCTCGACCGCGGCGTTTCGTATGGTGCGCCGTGCGAGGCAGAGATCAAGCTCGCCCAGAAGATGTGCGAGGTCGTGCCGAACATCGAGGAAGTGCGCATGGTCTCGTCGGGTACCGAGGCCACGATGACCGCCATCCGCCTGGCACGTGGCTACACGGGGCGCGACAAGTTCATCAAGTTCGCCGGCAACTACCACGGGCACAGCGACTCGCTGCTCGTGAGCGCGGGGTCGGGCGTGGCGACGCTCGGCATTCCCGACACGCCCGGCGTCACCGCCAAGACTGCGAGCGACACGATGGTCGCCGCCTACAACGACCTGGCGAGCGTGCGCGCGCTGTTCGAGAGCGCGCCCGAGCAGGTCGCCTGCGTCATCGTCGAGCCGGTCAGCGGCAACATGGGCGTGGTCGCGCCGGCACCGGGCTTTCTGCAGGGGCTGCGCGAGCTCTGCGACGAGTTCGGCGCGTTGCTCATCTTTGACGAGGTCATCACGGGGTTCCGCGTGGCACTGGGCGGTGCCCAGGAAAAATTCGGCGTCGCGGCCGATATCGTGACGTTCGGAAAGATCATCGGCGCGGGTTTTCCGGTGGGTGCCGTCGCCGGCAGGGCAGAGGTCATGGAGAAGCTCGCCCCGACCGGTCCCGTGTACCAGGCGGGCACGCTCTCGGGCAATCCCGTTGCCATGGAGGCGGGCTATGCGCAGCTCACGAAGCTCTGCGAGCCGGGGCTGTACGAGGCGCTTGAAGCGAAGGGCGAAAAGCTCGCCGCGGGGCTGCAAAGCGCGATTGCCGAGACGGGCGTTGCGGCGTGCGTCAACCAGTTCGGCAGCGTCGCGACGCTCTTCTTCAACGAGGGGCCGGTCACGGACTGGGATTCCGCGTCGAGGTGCGACACCGACCAGTTTGCCGTGTACTTCCGCGAGATGCTCGATGCGGGATTCCTGATCGCGCCGAGCCAGTTCGAGGCGCTGTTCCTCTCGGTCGCCCACAGCGACGAGGATATTGAGCGCTTCCTGGCGGCCGCCAAGCATGCGCTCGGCGTCGTCGCGGGGGAGTAGGGTCCCGCACCCAAGGCTTGCAGCAAACGTGTGGCACTGCCACGTTTCCCATGTACGATGCGCGAAATGAGTGGCAGTGCCACAACTTTCGTGCGTGATGCATGAGATGCATGGCAGTGCCACGTTTCTCGTGCATTTTACGGCGGATGAGTGGCAGTGCCACAGTTTCCGCGCAGGAAAGCGCGTCGTACGAGGTGCAAGAAATGCGCTTCTCGCTATTGTGCGCAAGCTAGTAGACATACACCATTATAGTCAGATTGCCTTTAGCGACCGGAACACAGTCGTCCCGGCGGGCTTTTGTACATTTGTTCCGATGCGAGGCGGGGTACCCCTCACTAGTATGCAAGGTACCATCTGGCAAGAAGAGCCAATCGGTTCGAGGGGCGAGAAGCGCCCCCTGTCTTAGGAGGTCAAACTATGAGCAAGGAACTTCTGTTCCGCGCGCTGAAGCACGAGGAAGTCGAGCGTGCCCCGTGGGTGCCGTTCTGCGGCGTCCATGCAGGTCACCTCAAGGGATACCCTGCAACCAAGTTCCTGACCGATCCCGATGCGGCAGTCGAGTCGCTGCTCGAGGTCAACAAGCTGTACCGTCCCGACGGTCAGCCGGTCATCTTCGACCTGCAGATCGAAGCGGAGTGCTTCGGCTGCGATCTGGCTTGGGCAGACGACAACCCGCCTTCGGTCACCAGCCACCCGCTCGAGACCGAGGACGACGAGGAACCGCCTGAGACGCCGTGCGACTGCAAGATCCCGACCAAGGAATCCGGCCGCATCCCGTACGTGCTCGAGGTCATGCGCCGCATGAAGGAAGAAGTCGGCGACACGACCGCTCTCTACGGCCTGATCTGCGGTCCGTTCACGCTCGCATCCCACCTGCGCGGCAACGAGGTCTTCACCGACATGTACGACTTCGAGGACGAGATCTCCGAGCTGTTCGCGTTCTGCGCACGCACCGCGATGAAGATGGCCGACTACTACATCGAAGCCGGCATGGACGTCATCGCGTTGGTCGACCCGCTGATTTCCCAGATTTCCGCGGACGACTTCGACCAGTACATGGTCGGGCCCTACACCGAGATCTTCAACCACATCCGCGAGAAGGGCGCTTTCTCCTCCTTCTTCGTCTGTGGCGATGCCTCCCGTAACGTCGAGGGCATGTGCAAGACCAAGCCCGATTCCATCTCCGTCGACGAGAACGTCGACATCGTCAAGGCCAAGGAAATCACCGACCGCTACAACGTCACGATCGGCGGCAACATCCCGCTGACCACGGTCATGCGCCTGGGCAACCAGCAAGACAACATGAAGTGCGTCGTCGACATCCTCGACAGCGTCGATTCCAAGCACAACTTCATCATCGCCCCCGGCTGCGACATGCCCTACGACGTGCCGATTGAGAACTGCATCGGCTGCTCGCAGGCGGCCATCGAGACCGACAACGTCCGCGAGATGGTCAAGAACTACCAGGCCGCAGAGGTCGACACCTCCGGCGTCGAGCTGCCCGACTATGAGCATCTCGAGAAGCCTCTGCTCGAGGTCTTCACCCTCGACTCGGCGCAGTGCGCGGCATGCGGCTACATGATGAACGCCGCCAACTGGGCAAAAGAGCAGTTCGGCGACAAGATCGACATGGTCGAGTACAAGTACATCTACAAGGAAAACGTCGCCCGCTGCGTCAAGATGGGCGTGCCCAACCTGCCGTCGATGTACCTGAACGGCGAGCTCAAGTGGAAGTCGATCATCCCCTCCAACGACGAGCTCAAGGCCGCAATCGACGAGGCCCTCGAGAAGATGGGCGCGTAAATAGCGCGCAAAGGAGCAAGCAAGATGACGAAGCTGTATCTGGTAACGGGTTTTCTGGGGGCAGGCAAATCGACCTTCCTCAAGAACTTCATCCGCCTGTTCGCAGGCCAAAAGGTGCAGCTCATCATCAACGACTTCGGCAGGGAGGGTGTCGATGGCACCCTCCTCGCCGAGCTTGGCGCGGAGCTTGACGAGATTGCGGGCGGCTCGGTGTTCTGCTCGTGCCGCATCGACGAGTTCGAGCGCGCGCTGCAGCGCTTCGTCAAGGAAGACAGCGACGTCGTGCTCGTCGAGGCGTCGGGTCTCTCCAACCCCACGGGCGTGCGCAAGCTGCTCTCCCAGACGGACCGTTTCCCAGGAATCTCGTACGAAGGCGCCATCTGCCTGATCGACGTAATCCGCTTCCCCAAGGTGTACGCAAAGGCGCAAAACGCGGTCAAGCAGCTGGCGTCGAGCGATATCGCCCTTGTCAACAAGGTGGACAAGGCGACTCCCGAGCAGATCGCCGCAACGCGCGAGCTTATCGTGGGGCAACGCCCCGATATCCCGATCGTGGAGACGAGCTTTGGCGCCATCGACTTCGACGTGCTCGATGTGCTCGCGAAGCACCAGCACGACGATGGCGAGGAAGCGCCGCTCACGGCGGATCTGACGTCGCGTACGCTGTACCTCGAGCTTGCCGATGGCGTCTCGCGCGCCACGCTCGAGCACATCATCGCGACGTTTCTCGACCAGACGTATCGCGTGAAGGGGTTCGTGCGCACGGACGAGGGCACGGTGCTCGTCAACTGCGTCGGGACCTACTCGTCGGTCGAGCCCTTCGCAGGGCAGGTGGAGTCCGACAAGCTCAACAAGCTCGTGATTCTGTCCGGCAAGGGCATGAGCGCGTACAAGTACGTAAAGCGCGCCGCCCAGACGTACCACGACGAGGTTCTCGGCTTTTCCCGCTAAAGGCAGAAAGGCCGAGTGAACCGGGGGGCCGTGGGTATCGGTTCATTTTGAACCGATACCCACGGCCCCCCGGTTCATCTATGGATCCAGAGAACTATTCAGATACGGAGGATGCCCATGCAAAGCACGAAGCTCATTTTGATCGGTGGATTTTTGGGCGCGGGAAAGACGTCGCTCATGGCACGGGCCGCGCAGGTTCTGAAGGGGCAGGGCAAGACGGTTGGCCTCATTACGAACGACCAGGCATCCGACCTCGTTGACACGGCGTTTCTCTCCGACCAGGAAAACGAGGTCCGGGAGGTTTCGGGGAGCTGCTTTTGCTGCAACTATCCTGGCTTTGCCGATGCAATCGACGATTTGACCGAGAAGACGCACTGCGACATCACCCTCGCCGAACCGGTTGGCAGCTGCACCGACCTCTCCGCCACCATCATGCAGCCCACTAAGGACAAGTACGCGCAGGTCATCGACCTCGCGCCGCTCACCGTCCTCGCAGACCCCGAGCGCCTGCGGACTATCCTCGATGGCGTGTACTCGACGGCTTCCTACATCATCACCAAGCAGTTCGACGAGGCGGACATCATCCTCGTGAACAAGATCGACCTGCTCGACGACGACGAAGCGGCCGAGCTTCGCGCGCGTGCGCAGGAGCGTTGGCCGCACGCGCAGGTGCTCACCGCCAGCGTCAAGGATGGTGCCGGCATCGAGGAGTGGCTCGCAGCTGTCCAGGCAGCATCCAAGGCCGGGCAGAATCTCGCCGTCGTCGATTACGACGAGTACGCGGCGGGCGAGGCGGCGTACGGATGGCTGAACCTGACCTATTCCCTGGGCAAGGCCGAAGTGGGGTATGCCGAGGCGGCGCAGTCGCTGCTCGACGCGCTCGCTGCGGGCTTCCAGGAGAAAGGAGTGGGCGTCGGCCATGTGAAGTTCCTGCTCCAAGGTGCCGAGCATGCGTGGATGGGCAATTTCACCGGGGGTGCCGAAGCTCCGATGCTTCGCGTCGAGGAGCAGGCGAGCGGGGAGTACTCCCTCACGGTGAACGCGCGTGCGGAGATGATGCCGCTTTCTCTCGAGAAGCTCGTGGTGCGTGCGGTCGATGCGGCAGTCGAGGGGTTCGAAGTCACCGACATCCGGGTGCGTGTGCTGATCCCCGGGCGTCCGAACCCGACCTATCGCTACGACGAGGTCATCTAGGCGAGGGGCTTCCCTCGCTCCTTACGCAGGATGCGTGGCACTGCCACAATTCCCGTGCGAATAACGCGAGATGGGCGGCACTGCCACGTTTTACGTGCAGAAAACGCGAGATGAGTGGCACTGCCACACATCTCGTGCACGACGTGGGAGGGCGTGGCCCTACTTGGACTCCCAGAGCTTGATCGACAGCTCGAGGAACAGGCGGTTGTCGGCGCTGTCGAGGCTCGTCTTCATAATCGAGTTGATCTTGTCGATGCGGTAGATGACGCTGTTGCGGTGCAAAAACAGCGCCTTGGCCGTCTGCGACACGTTGCGCTCGTTGGCCAGGTAGGTCTTGAGCGTCTGGAACAGCTCGGAGCCGTTTTCGCGGTCGTGGTCGATGAGCCGCTCGATGTCGGGGTGGATGAGCAGGTGCTTGTCGATGCCCGCGTCGAGCCTCTGGCAGATATAGTCCATCGTGTAATCCTGGAACAGGTACACGCGCGCTTCGGGGTCGTGGCTCGAACCCTTCTGGAGCGCGATCTGTGCCTGCCCGTACTGCGTGTCGATGCCGAGGAAGTTGCCGAACTCGTTGCTGACGCCCGCCTTCCACCCGAGCTCGTCGCATGCGTTTGCCACATGCTCGAGAAACTCCTCGAACCCGTGCGTCGTCGTCTCGGTGACGAGCACGACATAGACGTCGTAGGAAAAGACGCTTGTGCCGGGGAACAGGTGCGCGAGCTGGTCGACTTGGACCTGCGGCGCCTCCTGCCTGCCGTTGGCTGCCTCGCAGCGGTCGAACACCGCCACGGCAAAGTTGCTGCTGTCGCTCCATCCGAGCATGGCGAGCAGCTCGGCGCGCTCCTCCTGGCTCACCTCGTCGCCGGCAAGGCACGAGCGCAGCAGCTGCTCGGAGTAACGCTTGCCGCTGTAGCCGCTGTTGCGGCTGTGCTGCACGTAGGTCGCGATCAGGTTGCCCACCGTCTCGGCAAAGGCGAGGTCGCATGCGGCGTGCCCCGGCTCGTCTTGGATGATGA
>JBJEHP010000004.1:0-4612 GCA_051876145.1 Coriobacteriales bacterium
CGCAGACCGTGAGCAGCGCGAGGGCGGCGACCAGCTGGTTTGCCGCGCCGAACAGCGGCCAGATCAGCGTGTAGCCCGTGAGGCCCAGCGCCACGCCGAGCACGACGGTGATGATCGTGGCGACCCAGGGGTTGGAGAGCACCTTCGCGTAGCCGGGCAGGTCCTCTTTCCTCTTGACGCCCTCGGGCACCCAGAACTCCTGGAACATGTAGCGTGCCAGGCGGGTCGCCGTGTCGAGCGAGGTCAGGCAGAAGACCGAGACCGCCAGGATGAGCAGCGCGTAGGCGATCTCCTGCGTGTTGGCCAGGCCGGGGATAGCCGCGAGCATCTGCGACAGGCCGTCGGCGAAGACCTGCGTCGGGGACGCGTAGCCGCCGGACTTGTACTGCGCCCACACGAAGCCGACCGCGCACAGCGAGATGATGGCGAGCAGGCACTCGATGAGCATGGCGCCGTAGCCGATGGGCTGGGCCTGGCCCTCCTTGTCGATCTGCTTGGAGGTCGTGCCGGAGGCGACGAGACTGTGGAAGCCGGAGATGGCGCCGCAGGCGATGGTGACGAACAGCGCCGGGAAGAGGAAGCCGCCCTGCGCCGCCTTGTTGACCACGGCAACGCCGTCTTTCATGATCGTCTGGCCCGTCGTCGGGTCGACCGCCGCCGTGGAGGCGAAGAAGCCGGTGAACGCGGGGATCTGCAAGTCAGATGCAGCGCCGGCGATGCCCGCACCGAGGATGCCGACCACAGCGAGGATGATCATGCCGTACAGCAGGTAGCTCGACAGGTAGTCGCGCGGCTGCAGCAGAATCCACACCGGGGCAACTGAGGCGATGAGGATGTAGATGCCGAGGATGATCATCCACTCGGTGTAGCCGAGCTGCAGCGGGTGGAAGTTGAAACCGATGGCGACCACGACGACGATCACGACGATTGCAAGGCCGATGTTGAGCGCCGCGGGAAGCTTGCGGCCACGCGTGGCCAGGCCCCAGATGATGGCGGCGAACACGAACAGGACCGAGATGGACGCCGTCTGCTCGTTGGCGACGCTGGGCTTTGCGGCGGTCGAAGCGAAGGTGTTCGCGACGATCGAGGCAAAGGCTGCGACGACGAGTACGAGGACGAGGTACGCGAAGATGCAGAAGAGGCGCTTGGCGCTGCCGTCGATGTTCTCGGCGACGACGGACGCGAGCGTCTTGCCCTTGTGGCGAATCGACGCGAACAGCGAGCCGAAGTCATGCACGGCGCCAAAGAAGATGCCGCCGATGAGGACCCACAGCACAACGGGGACCCAGCCGAACACGGCCGCCTGGATGGGGCCGTTGATGGGGCCGGCACCCGCGATGGAAGAGAAGTGGTGCCCCAAGACGACGTAGGGAGGCGCCGGGACGTAGTCCACGCCGTCTTCCAGCTCATGTGCAGGGGTCGGCCGATTGGGGTCGACTCCCCACTGCTTGGCAAGCCACCCGCCGTAGAGGACATAGCCCGCTACGAGAATGACCGCAGCGACAATGAGCAAAACCATTGCGTTCATTCGATAGAACCTTTCTCCTTGTGCCCGTCTGCCTCCTCGTCAGCACGGGCGTTTGCCTCGAGCGATGCCTTCATCTCCTTGCCGGCGCCGTTCGTGACGACGTCGTGCCCGGCAATGTCGACGATCGCAAGCCTCAGGTCCGCCCATCCGCGTATGCCGAGCGCGAAGTTCTTCCGGAACCTGGTCTTGCGACAAACTCGCTTTGCCTCGTCATCCACGCGGTCTGCGACGATGACGAGGGAGAGGGAGCTTTGCATGTGGTTGGGAACGGGGTCGACTTTCTCGAGCGCGTGTGTCTCCATGAACTCGACGTAGGACTCGAGCGTGTCTGCGTCGAGATGGTCGAGCGTGTCGATGAAGAGGTACTCGTGAGCATTGACCTCCCACAGCTTGGCGCGCTTCACCAAGACGTACTTCTCACCGTGGGAGTGGAACTCGCAGTACGCATCGAACGTGCGCCCCGCGAACTCGTAGTCGGTGAACACGTCGTACCACACCTCGTGCGCGGCGACGAGCCTTTTGACTATCAGCTCTTTTGGAGCGAAGAGCACTGCCCGGTTCGTCCCGTCGAGTCGTTTCCACCACGTTCACGGCAGGGCTATAGATAGCCCCGCGTGAATGCAGGAATACTAAGGCGAGCGAAAAGCATATACAACCGTTTTAGTCGGATTTATCTGCACAATCTCTCCACACAACGGCGAACGGTTGTGGAGGGGACGCTGCACGCGCGGGATATGCGGCACTGCCACTCTTCTCGCGCAGGAGGTGAGGGAGAGCGAACGCTATTTCCCCGTGAGGTGGCGCAGCGCGGCGATGGGATGGTGAAACATCATGCGCGGGCCGGAGTAGCGCATGATTTCGCGGATCTTCTCCAGCTCGTCGGGCGTGTAGCAGTGCAGCGGGCAGCGGTCGCACGAAATCTTGACCTCCATGCGCGCGCACTGTTCCGTCCGCAAAATCGCATACGCATCGGTCTTTGCGCACTCAGCGCAGATGGGTTCACCGCAATGAGCGACGTGATCGCGGGGCGCGTCCTTGTGCTTCCCGTGGCAGTAGATGCTGATCATCTGCGAGACGGTGCGCTTGTCGCGGACGCGCTTGCGCGCCGCATGCGGCGAGTCCTGGGGAAGTTCCGATATGTCGTTCACGATTTCCACGCGTGTCACCATACGCGAAAACGGACGAGCGTGGCGTTGGGAATGCAACAAAGCTCCTCGGTGTCATAGTGGAGAGGGTCAATGGCTTCCCCATGTCGCCGTGCCAAATCAGCAGCGTCAGCGCAGCTATACCGACCTACACGCATCGAAAACCTACCAATTTGGTACGCTCACACCATTAGTCACGGCTGTCTATGGATATTTTCTGGTGATTGTGGTTTATTATCTCGCCCGTACCTGTGTACAGGCCGCTCATGCACCTCGAGAGGCCGCTCAACACCAATTATGGGGAGTTTCACATGAACGTTCTGAAGAAATGGAATGACATCAGCCTCATCTGGCGAATCGTCATCGGCATGGTCATCGGTGCCATTTTGGGCATCCTCGCGGGCAGCGCCCCCGATGTCCTCGGTGGAGACGCCGGCCTCGGCATCTTCATCGGCCTGCTCGGCACGTTGTTCGTCAGCGCGCTGAAGGCGGTCGCCCCGATCCTCGTCTTCTTCCTGGTAACCTCCGCCCTGGCAAACGCCAAGACCGCAGGCTCCATGAAGACCGTCATCATCCTCTACATCGTCTCGACGTTCCTGGCTGCCTTCATCGCCGTCGCCGCGAGCTTCATGTTCCCCATCGACATCACGCTTGCCGATCCGCCCGAGGAGGTCACCGCCGCGCCCGAGGGCATCGGCGCCGTTTTGGTCACCCTCGTGAAGAATATCTTCTCCAATCCGGTCGACGCGCTCATGAACGCCAACTACATCGGCATCCTGGCATGGGCCATCGTCCTCGGCATCGCGCTGCGCGCCGCCAAGCAGGCAACCAAGTCCGTGTTCGAGAACGTCGCGCAGGCCATGACGAAGATCGTGCGTTGGGTCATCAGCCTGGCTCCGTTCGGCATCCTCGGCCTCGTCTACACCGCAGTCTCCACGAGCGGTCTCGAGATTTTCACCACCTACGGTGCGCTCATCCTGCTGCTCGTCTGCGTCATGTTCTTCATCGCGCTGGTCGTCAACCCGATCATCGTCTGGGTGTGCATCCGCCGCAACCCGTACCCGCTGGTGCTGCGCTGCCTCAAGGACTCGGGCATCACGGCGTTCTTCACCCGCAGCTCTGCCGCTAACATCCCGGTCAACATGAAGCTTTGCCATGACCTCGGCCTGAACCGCGACAACTACTCCGTCTCCATCCCGCTCGGCGCGACCATCAACATGGCCGGCGCTGCCGTGACCATTTCCGTCATGACGATGGCGACGTGCCACCTGTTGAACATCAGCGTCGACTTCCCGACCGCGGTCATCCTGTCGGTCCTCGCAGCCATCGGCGCCTGCGGCGCATCCGGCGTCGCCGGTGGGTCGCTGCTGCTCATCCCGCTCGCCTGCTCGCTGTTCGGCATCGGCAACGACATCGCGATGCAGGTCGTGGCCGTCGGCCTGATCATCGGCGTCATCCAGGACTCCTGCGAGACCGCGCTCAACTCCAGCTCCGACGCGCTGTTCACCGCAACTGCCGAGTACATGTTCCGCCGCAAGAGGGGCATCGAGTTCTTCCCCGGCAAGGACGCCCCGCTGCCCGAGGAAGACATTGCCGCCGACGAGCTCTCCACCGAGGAGACGACCGCCGAGCACACTTGGATTTCCAAGAGCGGCGAAGATGTGCAGGCCGAAGTCGAGAAGAAGAACGAATAGCTCGACATCCCCTCACAGAGCTCCAAACGCTAAGCGCCCGGGTCGTTTATACGGCTCGGGCGCTTTTTTTGGCACGAGGGGCCGTGGGTATCGTGCCATGTTGGTCCAAAGGGACACCCCAGCACTCTCGCGCACACCCCAACCCGCTCGCTCGCACCTGCCTCCAGCTGGGCGCTAGTACCAGCTTTGGCCGACGCCCTCGATGGCGCGCTCTGGAGAGCGCTTGATGTTTGCGAACTGCAGGA
>JBJEHP010000005.1:0-4593 GCA_051876145.1 Coriobacteriales bacterium
GTCAACGAGAACGACGACTACTCGGTCGACGTCCGTGTGAACCCGCTCATCTCGTTTGTGTGGACCGGTTTCATCCTGTTCGTCATCGGCACGGCTGCAAGCACGCTTGCCGTCCGCCCCTCGAGGAAAGACGCCGATGACTAACGGCAAGGACAGCCGCCTGGATATCTCGCCCGATGCTCCCGCGTTGCGCGTCACGGGCATCGAGAAGCGCTTCGGCGCCCGACGCGTGCTGAAATCCGTCGACTTCGAGCTGCCGCAAGGCGCCTCGCTGGTCATCTTCGGCCCGAACGGCGCCGGAAAGACGACGCTGCTGCGCATCCTCTCGACGCTCGACCGCCCGTCGAAGGGCACGTGCGAAGCGCTCGGCCTCTCGTACAAGGAGCAGGTCGACGAGGTGCGCGGCTGCATCGGGTTCATCACGCACAACCCGATGCTCTACCTGGACCTCACGGCACGCGAGAACCTCGTGCTGTTCGCGCGCCTGTACGGTGCGGACGACCCCGACAATGCCGCAGACGAGATGCTCTCGCTCGTTGAGCTCAAGCACCGTGCCAACGACAAGGTGCGCGGGTTCTCGCGCGGGATGACGCAGCGCATCGCCATCGCACGCGCGTTCATCAACGACCCGCGAATCGTCTTTTTGGACGAGCCGTACTCGGGGCTCGACCCGCATGCTGCGGGCATCGTCGACAGGATGCTCGCTGAGTCGAGGCAACGGCGTACGCTCGTGACCGTCAGCCATTCGCTCGAGAGCGGGTTTGCGCAGGCAAGCCACGTGCTGCTGCTGGCAAAGGGGAGGCAGGTCCTGTTCTCCGAGCAGGCTCAACTGGATTACGACGAGTTCAAGAACGTGTACTATGAGCAAGTGGGAGTAGGTGCGTAGCGCCCCATGGTCGGAAAGGTATCTTCTTTCACGCAATTCAAGATTCTCCTGGGCAAGGACCTGCGGCACGAGATGCGCACGCACGAGATGCTCACGTCCATGGGCCTGTACGCCGTGCTCGTGCTCATCATCTTCGGCGTCGCGTTTGCACAGCTCGGAAAGGCAGTTGACGTGGCGCACCTTTCGGGAGGCCTCGTGTGGGTGCTCATCGTGTTCACCTCGCTGCTCGGCCTTGGCAGGTCGTTCTCCTATGAGAAGGAGGCATCTTGCATCGAGGGCATTCTGCTCGTCCCCATGGACCGCTCGGTCATCTACCTGTCCAAGCTCGTATCGAACCTGATCTTCTTGTCGGCAGTCGAGGTCATCGCGCTGCCGTTGTTCTACTTCTTTTTCATGACCACCGCAGCGCCGGCACCTTCGTTTCCGTATTCCATCGCCTCCATCGTCTTGGGGTCCATCGGCATCTCGGCAGTGGGCACGTTGCTCTCGAGCATCACGGTCAACGCGCGCTCCAAAGACGTGCTGCTCGCCGTGCTGTTCATCCCCGTCGTGTTTCCGCTGCTCTACGCTTGCGTGGCCGCGACGACTGCGGCGCTGGTCGGCGCCGATGCCTGGATGGAGACGTTTCGGACCGGTGTACTGCTTGCCGGGGCCTACGACATTGTCATGACGCTCGCGTCGTGGGTCTTGTATGATTTCGTCATTAGCGCGTAGATTGGATTGACACAGTGAACAAAAAGCTGCTTGAGGCTTCGAAGATCGACCGGTATGTTCCCGCACTGCTCGTTGCGGGCGCCCTGATCTCTGCTCTCGGGTTCGTGCTGGCGTTTACCGTCGCCCCGCTGGTGCACGGTGCTGCCGTGACCCCGGAGCTCATCGCGGGACAGCTCGTCGCGAATCAGCTGCTCTTCTCGCAGAAGATCTTCTACTTCCACGTCCCGGTTGCCATGAGCTCGTTCATCGCGCTCATCTTCACGGCCTTCTACGGCGTGCGCTACCTCATGACGCGCGACGAGGGCTACGATGTCCGCGCCAAGACCGCGACCGAGGTCGCCGTCGTGTTCATGATCGCGACGATGGTGACGGGCGTGCCGTGGACGAGGTTCGAGTGGGGCGTGTGGTGGAGCTGGGAGCCGCGCCTGACCACGTACCTCATCCTCATCCTGATGGCCATCGCGTACTTCATCTTGCGCACGGCCTTTTCCGACAGCGAGAAGCGCTGCTCGTATGCCAGCGTGTTCGGCATCATCATGTTCATCGACGCCCCAATCTGCTTTATGATCACGCGCCTCATTCCGTCGAGCACGCACCCTGTCGTCTTCCGCACGGATTCGGGCCTGCCGCCCGACATGCTCGTGCCGTTTCTCATCTGCATGCTCGGCATTGTCCTTATCGCCTTTGCGCTCTACCGCGTGCGGCTGCGCCAGTCGCCGGGCGCGCTGCGCATCGAGCGCCTCAAAGAAGAACTCGACGAACTGGAATAGGAGTACCGAAAAATGAACGAGATTCTGAATTCTGTCTATGGAGCGGTGCTCCCGTCCGCACCCTACGTCATCGCCGCATATGCGCTCATCTGGGTCGCGCTGTTCGTCTTCGTCGCCATCGTGATACGCGGCTTCAAGAAGAGCGAGTCGGATATCGCGCTGCTCGAGGAGCGCGTCGAGGAGCTTCGCGCCCAGAAAGAGGCAGCCGAGAAGGAGCGCTAGGAGGCGCACCTCGCAAGAAGAACGTTTCGAGACCCAAGCCGCGACGCGATAACGCGCCGCGGTTACTCTTTTCTTGGCGAGAGGAGCTTGTTTAGTCGCTCAGGCCCATCTGCAGCAGGTAGACTTCCTCGCGCAGCGAGTGGGCGTCTTCTGCCGTCAGGTTGCCAGCCTCGTGCTGGGTCTGTATCTCGTCGAGCTCGAGCCGCAGCGCCTCGGCCTGCACCTGCGCGTACTTGATGTCGAAATCGTCGTCTTTCTCTTCATCGGTCTTCTTGCTCGAGCTCACGCGCAGCGAGCCGGTATCGGAGCGCACGATGACTGTCTGGTCCGGCAGGTGCTCCGCGCTCTCGACGATGCCCTGCTCGCGGTTGAGCGTGCGCAGGCGCACCTCGAGCATGTTGAGAATGGGCTCGTGCTCGCTGAGCAGCGCCTCGGCGGCATCCGCCCTGTCTTGGTCCGAAGATTCGAGCGCCTGCTCGAGATAGGAGATGGCGACGCGCTCGAGCCCAATCTTGAAGTTGCAGCGGTTGCGGCGCACGTTCGCATCATCGCGGATCTTGTACTCGATCTTGTGCATGACCGTCGTCGTCGAGTTGAGCGAGGGCGCGTTTTCTACCGATCTTCCGCCGATGCGCTGCTTGCGGTAGAGGTTCTTCTTCAGCTTGGCGATGCGGCGCAGGTAGGTCTCGCCGAGCCTGCGGTCGACGTTTTCCGCGCGGATGCAGTGCTCGACGTACTGCTCTTGCTGCACGAGCACCTCCTGCTGCAAGAACCTGAGCTGACGGGAGGACGCGTCGCTCTTCTTGATGCGCGCGATGCGTTTGTGATAGGCCTGCGTCACGGCGAGGTACGCCTTGCGGTTCTCGGGGGTACGCACACGCTTCAAGTTGCGGATGACGTTTTGGTAGATCTCGATTTCGACTTCGCTTTCGATGCGCTTGGTCTCCTCGTCGGAATCGGGCGCGATGGCGGGCACAACGAAGTTCGCCAACGCGAGCGTGAGGACAATGACGCCGCAGGTCACGAACAGCAGCAGGTCGCGCTGGGGGAATGCTGCACCCGAGGAGAGCGTGGTCGGTATCGTCATGGCGATGGAAAGCGACACGGCGCCCTTCGGCCCCGACAGCGTGGTGACGAGCGTATTCCTGAGCGTATTTTTGCCGGTGTCGAAGCGCTTGCCCGTGGTCTTGTTCGCCGAGAGCCAGTCAGAGGCGAGCAGCCACACGAAGCGCACGGCTTCCGCCACGAAGGTGACGACGATGACGATGAGGATGAGGGAGAAGATCCCGTTTGCAGATTCCTCGATGGCAGGCGCAGCGGTGGAGGGGAGCAACGCCCCGAGCGTGATGAAGATGATGCCGTTCAAGACGAACGAGATGAGGCTCCACACGTTTTCGGAAGCGATACCGAGGCGCGTCGAGAACATCTGCGCGTTCCTGCCTTTGCGCGCTTCGCGGCGGTGCAGGTACGAGAACAGAAGCCCCGCGGCAACGACGGCGAGGATGCCGCTCACGTGAATGTGCTCGGCGACGAGGTAGACGAAAAACGGCAGGAACAGCTCGAAGCACACGTGGAACGTGGCGCTCTCGACGCCGATGCGGCGTACCTGGCGCATGACGAGAAACGCGATGTAGCCGATGAGAAGCCCGAGCCCGATGCCCCCGAGGAAGTCCACGAGGAAGGTCTTGCCGGCGTCTGCGAGGCTGAAGGCGCCCGTCACCGCCGCGGCGATGGCAAACTGGAACGACACGACGCCCGACGCGTCGTTGAGCAGCGCCTCGCCGGAAAGCAGGGCCTTCTGACGCGAGTTGAGCTTGATGTCCTTGCTCAGCGAGGCCACTGCCACCGAGTCGGTCGGGCCGAGCGCGGCCCCGAGTGCGAAGGCGGCGGCGAGCGGGACTGAGGGCACGAGCAGGTTCAGCGTGAAGCCGATGCACAAGACGAGCACGATCACCAGGCCGATGGCAAGGCCCAAGATGGTGTTGCGGTTCGTCCACAACA
>JBJEHP010000006.1:0-4521 GCA_051876145.1 Coriobacteriales bacterium
GCCGCCCAGATCTGCACCGACCCGCTGCCGGCAGACGAGGCCCTGCGCCTCGTCGGGCTCGAGCACCGCATGGACAACTTCCCCGCGCAGCTCTCCGGCGGCGAGCAGCAGCGCGTCGCCATCGCCCGCGCGCTGGCGAAAAACCCGAAGCTCCTGCTTTGCGACGAGCCGACCGGCGCGCTCGACTACCGCACGGGCAAGGCCGTCTTGCGCCTGCTGCAGGAAGCATCTACCGTCCACGGCGCGACGGTCGTGCTGATCACCCACAATACGGCGTTCACCGCCATCGCCGATCGGGTCATCCACATCAAGGAAGGCAAGGCGGAGAGCGTCGAGGTCAATGACCATCCCGTCTCCGCCCTCGAGCTCGAGTGGTAGGCACGCCATGGCGAGCAGGGCGTTTCACATCGAAGTCCGCCGGTCGATCGCGCAGTCGCTCGGTCGCTTCCTCGCCATCGCCGTCATAGTCGCGCTCGGTGCCGGGTTTTTCGCGGGCCTGCGCATGACGCCTGTCGACATGCACCTGTCTGCCGATACGTTCTACGACGAGACGAACTTCAGCGATATCCGCGTCGCGAGTACCTTGGGGCTCGACGACGAAGAGATTCAGATGCTCGAGTCCACCGAAGGCGTCGAGGCCGTGCAGCCCCAGCGCGAGGCGGATTCGTACGCCGAGGCAAACGGCGCCCGCTACGTCGTGCGCTTCGAGGACATTCACGGCGACGACTCGGGCGAGGCGGGGCCTTCGCCTTCGAGCATCAACCGGCCGCAGCTTGTCGAGGGCGCGTGGCCCTCCAACGCGGGCGAATGCGTCGTCTCCGCCGATGCGGTGCTCGACGTGCCCCTCGGGGTAGGGGACACGCTGACGCTGCAGGCGGCTCCCGACAACAGCTCTTCCGATGCCCTGACCAGTAAGGAGTTCGTCATCGTCGGCAAGGTGCGCTCGCCGTACTACGTGTCAACGACGAGCTTTGGGACGACCGAGCTCGGGGACGGGCGCGTGGACACCTACGCGTTTGTCGCGCGAGACGCCTTCGACGAGTCTCAGCCCTACGCGGGCGCCTACCTCACGGTGACGGGTGCGCGCGACCTGCTCTACCCGAGCGATGCCTACGACGCTGCGGTCGACCCGGTGGTGGCCAGGCTCGAAGACGCGGCGAATGACTTCAACGAGAGCAGGCTCTCCGCTGTCAAGGACAAGGCGCAAAGAGAGCTCGACGACAAACGCGCGGACTTCGAGCGCGAGAAGGCAGATGCCGAGCAAAAACTCGATGCCGCGCGCGAAAAGCTCGAGGCGGCAAAGGGGCAACTCGACAGCACGAAGGCTCAGCTCGACGCGTCAGCTGAGCAGCTCTCCCAGTCCCGCGCGCAGCTCGAGTCCGCAAAAGCGCAGCTCCATGCGAACGCGGCTGATATCGCGCAGGCGCGGACGCAGGTGGCTGAGGGGAGAGGCCAGCTCGACGAGGCGCGCGCCAAGCTCGATGCGCTCGTGGCGGCGGGCATGGCGACGCGCGAGCAGCTCGCCTCGCAATACGCCGCGCTCGACGCGCAGGCCTCCCAGCTCGACGCCGCACAGCAGCGCATCGCCGAATACGACGACGCGTACGCCGCATACGAGGCGGGAGCAGCCAAGCTCGAGGCGGGACAGCGCCGCTACGACGAGGGCGTCGCGCAATACGAGGCGGGGCTCGAGCGCTACGAGCAGGGGTGTGCGGAATACGAGGCGAACCGAGACAAGGCGCAGTCCGAGTTTGCCGATGCCGCCCAGAAGCTCGACGACGCGCAGGCGGACATCGACGCGATCGAGAGCCCGAGCTGGTACGTGCTCGACCGCTCCAAGAACGTCGGCGCGCAAAGCCACATCAGCGATGCCGACCGCATCGAGCGCATCGCGCAGGTCTTCCCGCTCATCTTCTTCCTCGTCGCGGCGCTCGTCGCGCTCACGACCATGACGCGCATGATAGAGGAGGAACGCGTCCTCATCGGCACGTACAAGGCGCTGGGCTACGGCAACGCGACGATCATCTCCAAGTACTTCGTGTACGCGTTCGTGGCGAGTGCTGTGGGCGCCGTCGTCGGCATCGGCGTGTTCTCGCAGCTGCTGCCCTCGCTCATCATCCGCGCATATGGCACGATCTACGCCATTCCCGTCGTCGCCACCCCGCTCGATATCCCCCTGGCGCTCGCGTCGTTTGGCCTCGGCGTCGGGATTACGGTGGGTGCGACGTGGCTTGCCGCGGCGGCGACCCTGCGCGAGACGCCCGCCGCCCTCATGCTTCCGCGCGCGCCCAAGCCGGGCAAGCGCATCCTGCTCGAGCGCATCGGGCCGCTGTGGCGCCGCCTGTCGTTCACGGGAAAGGTGACGGCGCGCAACCTCTTCCGCTACAAGCGCCGCTTCTTCATGGCGCTCATCGGCATTGCGGGCTGCACGGCGCTGCTGCTCACGGGGCTTGGTCTGCACGACGGCATCAACGACATCCTCGGCAAGCAGTTCGGCGAGCTGCTGCACTACAACATGACCGTGCAGGTGGACAAGGAGCAAACCGACGCCGAGCGCGACGCCACGCTCGATGCGATCGACCAAAGCCCGCTCGTCGAGCGCATGACCGCCGTCCAGATGGGGCCCGCCATCGTGCGCTCCGCGAATTCGGACAAAGACGAGCGTGCGACGACCGTGGTCCCGCAAGATGCCGCAGCACTTCCCGCATACGTGACGCTCAGGACGCGTCTGGGGCACGAGCCACTCGACCTCACCGACGAGGGTGCCATCGTGAGCGAGAAGCTCGCCACCCAGCTGGGGGTGGGCGTCGGAGACACGATCGAGACCTACGAGCAGAACAGCGTGGGCGATGCGACGGGCGAGGGGCACCCGGTGAAGGTCGCGGGAATCGCCGAGTACTACACGGGGCAGTACATCTACCTCACGCCCGCCTGCTACGAAGCAGCCTACGGCGAGGCCCCCGCGTTCACGAGCTATCTCGCCGCGGCACCCGGCACGTTCGAGGAGCGGACCGCGCTGCAAAACCAGCTGCTCGACATCGGGCACGTGCAGGTCGTCAGCTACTACGACGAGGTCGTGGACACGTACCACAAGATGCTCCAGACGGTCGACTCGGTCGTGTGGATCTTGGTGGTGGCAGCGGCGGCACTCGCCTTCGTGGTGCTGTACAACCTGACCAACATCAACATCACGGAGCGCATCCGCGAGATCGCGACGCTCAAGGTGCTCGGTTTCACGCCCGGGGAGGTCAACGCCTACATCTTCCGGGAGACCTTCCTGCTCACGCTGTTCGGCGCGCTTCTTGGCTGCGTGCTCGGTATAGGCATGGAGAGCTTCGTCATCACGACGGCAGAAGTCGACCAGATGATGTTCGGCCGCGAGATCCATCTGCTGAGCTTTGCCATCGCGTTTGTCTTGACGCTCGCGTTCTCGCTACTTGTCATGCTGTTCATGAAGCGCAAGCTCGACCGCGTCGACATGGTGGAAAGCCTCAAGTCCGTCGAGTAATCAACATGCAATCGACAAAGCGCCCCGGGGCACAGCGCGTGCGGGTAGCGCTACACTACAGGGCAGTCAACAGCTGAAAGGACCTTTGCATGAAAATCGAACCCGAGCAGCTCGACGTGCTGCGCACGTACCTGACCTCCATCTACGATGCCTGCGAGAAAGCGAGCGCCGCGGGGGTGAGCGCGACGGTCAACGGCGAGAAACTCAACTTGCGCCAGTTGTTCGAAATCGAGACGACGGCATACCTGATGTACCTGAGCGCTTCGGACAACGTCATCGAGGAAGACGAGATCGCCTTCATCAACAGCCTCATGGGCCGCACGTACTCTCTCGACGACTGCGTCAAGTTCATCGAGTCGAGCCAGATGAGCGCCGAGGAGTTCCTGTCCCAGCCTCCCGTCTCTTTCAAGCTGCTCGCCGAGTACGGCGGCGCGGATTACGCCGATGCCATGGACGCCCTCATCAGCTTCTACGACGTGCTGGGCATGGCGCTCAGCGAGGTCGACGACAACCTGGCCTTGCCCGAGCGCGACGCCTACAAGGGCTTCGTCTACATGCTGCGCGGCTACAAGGCACTCAACGAGCCCCAGCAGGATTAGCGGCGGCGCGTTGTAGCCCTGCGCGTGCGGCAGGCTGATCGATTCAGCGGCCCGCGCCAATCGCCTCACAGCGCATAAACCCAATGACCCAGCCAACAGCAAAGGCCCCCGATAACCGCCTTTATCGGCGATGACCGGGGGCCTTGTCGTATACGCGGGGAGTTCTTGCTGTCAGGCGCTACTTCTGGGCTTGCTCTGCGGGGAGCTTGGGCGTGCGGTTGTTGTAGTACTCATGGCGGGTGCCCAGAACCAGATAGCCGCCGTATCTGCTGCTGGTGTCAGACAGCCAACGGATGGTGTCACTGCTCAGGTCAATATAATGGCTGATGACCCGCTCATACTGCTCGTAGGGGACAACATGCAGATTGGTATCTGGGACATTATCAAAGCCAGTAATCATCTTCATATTGTCAT
>JBJEHP010000007.1:0-4508 GCA_051876145.1 Coriobacteriales bacterium
ATGCGGGTCGAGCCCCGCGGCGATGTGCTCCATGGTGGTGTTTCCCGCCAGCGCCATCGAAACCAGCTCCTCGCGGCGTACTCCCGTCCTCTTGCAGAGCGTGGCGATGAGCGAGGCAACCTCGTCACAGATGAGCCGGCGCATCTCCTCCAGATGCCCGTCGTCGGCAGCTTTGATGCGCGTGATGACGTCTGCCCCGAAGACGATCTGCGCGTTGGAGTTGCCCGCGCTTGACAGGAGCTTACCCGACGCCAGCTCGTACAGACGGCACACGACGGTGGTCGTGCCCACGTCGACGGAAACGCCAAAGCCGCCCTTCTGCCAGTCGGGCGTCCACTGCCTTCCCGCGCCCGAAGTGGTGACCTCCATGGGGCGGTCTTTCTGGAGCGTGACCTCCATGTGCTCGTGCGCCTTGGTTTGGCAGGCGAGCCGGTACGAGACGCCCTCGTCGTCGCGCACGAGCACGCGGCATTTCTTGCACGTGCCGTTTCCTCCACACGGAGCCTCGATTGTTGCCCCCACCCCACGCAGCGCCTCGAGCAGCGTCATGCCCTCCGATGCTTGCACCACGTGCTTCTCGCCGTCTTGCCGAACGATGATATCCACGCCGTCAGACCCTTCTCTGTGGATCTCCTACAGGAGCACGGCGCTCGTGTAGGCGATGGTGAGCGGGCCGTGGTTGTAGGGAACGCCCGCGACCTCGCACACCTGGTAGACCATGAGACCCGCCGCTTCCATGGAGACGAGGCGGCTCTCGGGATGGCGGCACGGCTCATCGGGGTAAGTGCACTTCTCGCAGATGGTGCACGTGCCCGCCGCGAGCGTGAGCGCGTCGATGCCCTCTGCGGCAAGGCGCTTGGAGAGCTTGAGCACGCGGGCCTTCTGCTCGCGCTCGGCATCCATCATCGTCTCGCCGTCGAACTCGTCTTCAAGCTCGCGCACTGTCTGCACGACATAGCAGGTCTGACGCTCGTCGATGAGCTTCTGGTATTCCTCGATGCCGCCAATAGCCGGAGGACATGCCCAGTTGTGCCCGTACATGCGGCACTTGCCCGAAGCGCACATGTCGCGCACGTCCGCGCGCACCGCAAGGTCCGAGGCGGGGCAGACGCCGTAGTCCTCGAACCCGATCTCTGCAATCAGCTCCTTGAGCTTCTCTTCTGCATTCATCTCAGCGAACCTTTCCCAGATGCTCCCGCTCCGACGCGGTGGCGACGACGCTCGTGCCAAGGTAGATACTAGTTCCATCTGCAGTGTATGACTGTGATACCTTCGAAGAATCCTCGAAGACGAGCTCGCCTACCGCCCCGCGGCGACGTGCCTCGGCCGCCGCCTGGCGCGCGGCTTCCTGCTGGGCAAACGCGAACGCCTCGTCGTAGGCGTCCTCGAGCTCGTCTGCCGTGAACAGGCGCGTCCCCTCTTCGGCGTGCACGAGGTAACCATCGACGCCCGCCGGCGTGTTGCGCGGCTCGACCTGCACCGCCCGCGTAGCGGAAATGCCCGCGACAACTGCTCCGACTGCGTTCGCGACCTCGGCGTATTGCGGTATTACGTATTCAGCGCCCAATGCCTGCGCCACCGCCGGCAAAAAGATGTGCGTCGGCGCGCCGATGCCGACAAGGCGCCCGGGCGTCGTGAAGTTCAAGTCGAACAGGGCGTCTTTCTTGCCGCGCCGCGCGCGCTCCCACTCCTCGCGCAGCACCGTCTCGAACCCTTTGAAGGGTCCGTCGGCAAACGCCTTGGGATAGCGGTTGCGCAGCAAGATCCGCACGATGTTGGAATACAGCTTGAACTCGACGAGGTCGTAGACCGCGTCGCAGAACTGCGCGGGCGTGGGCTGCGGGAACCCCGTGCCCATCGACTCGGAGAAGTAGCGGATGGTTAGCTCGGCCGCCTCGGTGCCGTAGCGGCCGAAATCGCCCTTGACCTGCATGATGTCGGTGGGCGTGAGCCCGGCGCGCATGACGATGCCCTCGGCCTCGAGGCGCGTGCTGTCCATCGTGTAGATGTCGATGCGGTCGCGCTCGCCCAGCAGGCAGGGCCCTTCCTGCAGCGTCTTGATGAGCCGCCGCTCCTCGCGCGAGTACCGCATGAGGTCGCGCGGCTCGCGTACCAGGTACAGCAGCTCGTTGAACGGAAGCGACGAGCGCAGCCCGCAGTCCACGAGCGCCCGCAGCTTGTCCGTGACTTCCGGCCAGCGCTCCGCCGCCGCGCTGATCGGCTCGACGCGCTGCTCGGAGATGACGAGCTGGCTGTCCTTCAGGCGCACGGCGCTGTCGCCGCCCAGCCCGAAGGTCTCGATGAACACGCCCTTTGCCTGCGTCTGCCAGCTGCCGATGCGGATGCCGCTCGTCATGACGGGGGCGCCGCCTTCGACGAGCGAGATATCCGTCGTCGTGCCTCCCATGTCGATGACCAGGCCATCTGCCAGGTCTGCGAGCTCGTGGCTGCCGTGGACCGACGCCGCGGGCCCCGACAGGATCGTCTCGACGGGACGATCTGCCGCAAGCTCGCTTCCCATGAGGCTGCCGTCGCTGCGGACGATCATCATGGGCGCGTCGATGCCCGCCTTTTCGAGCGCCCGTGCAGTCGCGCTCAGAAAGCTCTCGACCACGGGGAGCAGGCGCCCGTTGAGCAGCGCCGTTGCCCCGCGGGCCATCATGTTGAGGTCGGACGACAGCTCGCAGCCCATCACGAACGGCACCTCGTAGCGCGCCTTGAGCGCCTTCTTGCCCGCACGCTCCACCACAGCGCCGTTGCGGGCGGCATTTGCCTCGCACAGGCAGATGGCCTGCGCGTCCTCGAACCACTCCGCATGCTCCCCGACGAGCGCGTCCCAATCGGGCATGTCCACGACCGAGCCGTCGAACGAGCCCTTCGTGTCGAGGCAGAGCACGTCGCCTTCGCGCAGGCCGTACTTCTTCTCGGCGCCAATGCGGCGCAGGACCTTCTCGGTCGTGCCCATCAAGACGAGCTTCGCGCGTCCGCCCTTGCCCTCGACGCAGGCGTTGGTGGCAAGGGTCGTGGAGAGCGCGACGAATTCGGCCTGCCCGCGCAGCTCGGCGGGCAGGCCCGAGAGCACGTTGTGGATGCCCTGGGTGAGGTCCTCTTTCGTCGTGCGCGACTTGCCCTTGGCGAGCACCGCGCGCGTCTCGAAGTCAAACGCGACGGCATCGGTATAGGTGCCGCCCGTGTCTATGCCGATGCCGATTCTCATATATGCGATTCTTCTTTCTCGTGGGGTGTGGATAGTGCCAGCGCAACCTGTTCTACGCAGCTGCGCCCTGCGAGCATCCTACTTCTCGTAGGAACCGTAGGTCTTGGCGAGCTCTTGCATGAGATGGGCGCGCTTGAAGTCAGCGTCGGGCGGGTACTCGCAGCCCGTCGCGAGCACGAAGCCACCGCCTGCCGCCATGTCGTCGATGTTCTTCTTGCACTCGGCGATCCAGTCCTCGTCGCTGCCGAACACCGCATGCGTCGGGTCGACCGACCCGATGAGCGTGGTCTTGTCGCCGTACTTCTCCTTGCACTCCTTGAAGTCCTTGCAGTCATCGGGCGGGTACAGGAACGAGATCGCCTCGGGGTGCATGCGCTCGATCTGGCGGTCGAAGTAGATCTTGCCGCCGCAGTTGTGGATCATGACCATGCCGCCACGGCCGTGCACGTACTCCGCCAGCTCCTGGACCAGGTCGCCCTCCATCTCGTCCCACATGTCCTTGCTCATGATGGAACCCGACGAGAACAGCGTGTCGTACATGATACCGACGGCGCCGGCGTCCAGCAGCGCGCCCGAGAACTCGAGCAGGGTCTTGTTGACCTCGGCTGCCGCCGCCTTGACGGCTTCGGGCTCGTCGTAGATGTCCATGTACATCTCTTCTTGCTTGCGCATCATGGAAAGCGTGCCCAGCGGGCCGAACACGAAGGCGACGACCGGCACCTCGTCGCCGAAGTGCTCGACGAGCTTCTTGACCGTGTCGATGTGCATCATCATGCGATCGCAGGTGCGGTAGTCGACGTACTTGATCTTCTCATAGTCGTCGATGTCCTGGATGAGCTGGTTGTCGTAGTTGGGATGCGCCGCCTCGTTTTCGGGGTAGACCAGCTCCTGGCCCCATGCGGTGCACTCGACCGACAGGTCGATCAGCGTGACGATGCAGTCGAGGTCGAACTCCTCTTGCGCCTTGATGTAGGACTCGGCGCAGAGGTCGGCGTTCACCGACCAGTCGGGATAGCTGCAGCCGATGAGCCTGCGGGCACACCCGGCGATGATCGGGTAGTTGGGGACGCGGTCGGCTTCCTCGTGGTTGAGTGCCTTGACGACTCGTTCCATGCAGTTCATGTGACTCACCTCTCAGGGTATGAAAAGCCCCTCCCGTCGCCAAAGCGGGAACAGGAGGGGCTCCTTCAACGTGTTGTCTAATGCGGCTTCAGGGCACGTGGGCTCGGACGCCGCGCACTGCGGCTCTTTCTACTTCTCGGACAGCAGCTCCACCGCGCGGACGGCGGCC
>JBJEHP010000008.1:0-16974 GCA_051876145.1 Coriobacteriales bacterium
TGGCACTGCCACACATCCCACGGTTCCTGCACGGGAAACGTGGCACTGCCACACACCCCACGGTTTCTGCACGAGAAGAGTGGCACTGCCAGACATCCGGCGCACGCAACGCGAGAAACGTGGCACTGCCACGCATCTCGCACGTGTCGTGGGGGAGCGCTGATGTGGCGCTTAGGATTCGAGGGCGGAAAGGTCCTCGTAGAAGCTCGGCCACGAGACCGAGACGCAGCCGGGGTCGTCCACGGTGACGTCGACGCCAAAGCACTTCCCGAGCAAGTAGCCCGTCATCGCGAGCCGGTGGTCGTGGTAGACGGGAAGCTGCAGCGAGGCGGGCGCTTGCGCCACGCCGCCCACGATGTGCAGGTCGTCGCCGTCGGCAAACGCGTGCACGCCGAGCGCGCCCAGCATGTCGATGATGGCCGCGAAGCGGTCGCTTTCCTTGACGCGCAGCTCGCCGGCGTTCTCGAACACGGTCTCGCCTTGGGCTGCGGCAGCGGCGAGCGCGAGCACCGGAATCTCGTCGATGAGCGAGGCGATCTCTGCCGCGGCAACCGTCGTCGCGCGCAGGGTGGGGGAGTAGCGCACCCGCACGTCCCCGACGGGCTCGGCGCCCTCGTCGTGGCGATTGCCAAACGAGATGCGCGCGCCCATGCGCTCGAGCACGCGCAGCGCGCCGATGCGCGTCTCGTTGAGCGCGACGTCCGCTATCCTCGCATCCGATTCCTCAACAAGCGCCGCGGCAACGGCAATGAACGCCGCGGAAGAGGGGTCGCCCGGCACGGACATATCGTGCGCGTGGAGCTTGGCGGGCCCCTCGACGCTCGCCGAAAGGCCGCTCACGTGCACGGGCACGCCGAATGCGGGCAGGAGCAGCTCGGTGTGGTCGCGGCTGTGCGCGGGTTCCGTCACCGTCGTCGTGCCGTGCGCCTGCAGCCCTGCGAGCAGTATCGCGGACTTCACCTGCGCGGATGCCTGCTCCGTCGTGTACGAGACCGCCGTGAGCCCGCGCGCAGGCTCGATGACGAGCGGCAGCCGGCCGCCTTCCTGCGCCGAAAAGCGCGCGCCCATCGCGCGCAGTGGCTTCATCACGCGCTCCATCGGGCGTCTCGAAAGCGAGGCGTCGCCATGCAGTCGCGCCCGCACCCCCAGACCGCAGACAAGCCCCATGAGCAGGCGCGTCGTCGTGCCGGAGTTGCCGCAGTCGATGTCTGCCGTGCCCTGCACGCCCGGCTTTCCCCCGATGCCGGTGACCGTGCCGCTCAGTCCGTGCGCCCCCTCCTCGAGCTCGATGGTGGCGCCGAGCGTGCGCATCGCGCCAATCGACGAGAGCACGTCGTCGCTCGGCAGGAGGTTTTGCAGGTGCGAAGTACCCGACGCGATGCTCGCGAACAGCACCGCCCTATGCGAGAGCGACTTGTCGGACGGGACGCGGATACTGCCTTGATATGCCATGGCCTACTCCGAAAGCGCGCGGAACGAAAAGTCGTAGCCGCCGTTGATGAGCTCGGCGCCGAGCTTGCCCATGTCGCCTTCGTCGGTGAGGATGAGCTCGAGCACGGCGGTGTCTTCGTTGATGTGGTCGATGTCGATGGACTGGATGTTGCAGGCGGCGTGGCCGGCAAAGCCCGTGACCTCGGCGATGACGCCGCTGCGGTTGGACATAGGGATGCGCACGCACGTGAGCTTGGCGGACTCGGGAATCCACTTGGCGGGCAGGTTGCGGCGCAGCTCCGTGCTCTCGGCGAGCAGCTTGGTGAGCGTCTCCTCGTCGTGGTCGCGGATGGCGTCCTCGAACTGCTGGAGTATCCCGCGCAGCTCGCGCATGCCGTCGGCGATGGCCTCGGAGTTGTCCATGGCGATGCCGCACCACAGCTCGGGCGAGCCCGCCGCGATGCGCGTCGTGTCCTTGAAGCCGCCGGCCGCCAGGCGCAGCAGTTCCTTACGCTCGTCGGCGTGGTTGCCCCACAGCCGCACGAGCGAGGATGCCACCATGTGCGGCACGTGGCTGATGATGGCGACCGCGCTGTCGTGCTGGTCGCGCGAGATGGAGATGATGCGGGCGCCCAGCGCGCTGAAGGTCTCGTGCAGCTTCAGAAACACCTCGTCTTGTGTGTCCTGCTCGGGGCACAAGATCCAATACGCGCCCTGGAACAGGTCGGCGCGGGCCCCGCTAAAGCCGTTGACCTCGGAGCCCGCCATGGGGTGCCCGGGCAGGTAGCGGGTCGGGTCGGAGAGCACCTCGTCGGCGATTCTCGTGATGACGGTCTTCGTCGAGGCGACGTCGGTGATGATGCCGTCGTAGCGGCAGGCCTCGAGCCGCTCGAACCATTCGCGGGCGGCAGATACCGGCGTGGCGATGATGACGAGGTCGCTTGCCCCGGGCGCGAGCCACCCGTCGGCCTTCGGATCGTCCGAGACCGCGTAGTCGTCGAGAGCGCCGGCGGCAAGCGCCGTCTTGAGCGTGTCCTCGCGCGGGCCGATCCCGTAGACTTCCGGTGCCTCGTCAAGCTGCTTGAGCGCGGCGGCGATCGAGCCTCCGATCAGGCCGACGCCGATGATGACGACTCTGCGAAATGGAATGGACATGGTACCCTGTTGCCTCTCTCTGGCAGGCTTGCATCTATGAAAAGCTCGTGCAGTTCACGTGGAAGCGGGCCGTTGCTTTTTGGATTCGAAATTATAAACGCTAGAATAGCTGAGATTCTATGCATCGGTTAGGAGTGGCTTTGAAACGTTTGCTGGCGATTCTCGCGGTGGCGGTTTCCGTTTGCGCCCTGTGCATCGCATTGGTGGGGTGCTCGTCCCAACAGGAGCAGTCTTCCCAGCAGGATTCCAACACGGCGCAGGCGCAGCAGGGGTCCGGCGACCAGCAAGACTCTGACGCCCAGGCGGAAAAGGAGAAGAAGGTCGACTACACGACGGGCATCCACCGTCTGAAAGTTGTGCTCTCGGGCTTCGAGGACCGTCCGCTCACCATCGAGGTCTACTCCGACTCCGCCAAGAAGAGCGTCCGCAAGATCGCGAGCCTCATCGACAGCGGCTACTACCTCAACAAGCCGATTTTCGAGATCATGAAGGACATGTACGTCAAGATCGGCAACCCCACGCAGGACAACAGCAACCTCATCACCGGCGAGTACGAGGATTCCGGCGTGAGCAACTCCAACTCGCTGCGCCGCGGCACCATCGCCTTGTCCCGTGCCGAAGACGGGCAGCAGTCCGACGCCTCGAGCTTCATCATCTGCCTGAGCGACCTTTCCTACCTCGATGGCAAGTACGCCGGCTTCGGCAAGGTCACCGAGGGCATGGACGTCATCGACGAGATCGTCGAGCACCTGGACGCGGCAGACGACAACTGGCACATCAGGACCGACGAGCAGGGCAGGGTCCTCAACGAGGACATGCCCGAGATCTCCTCGATTGAATGGATCGACTAACATGAACATGAGAAAGTTGCTTCCCGCCCTCGTGGCGGCACTCGCCGCGGTGGTCCTCGCCTTCGGGCTTTCCGCCTGCGGCGGCTCGAGCTCCGGCAAATCCTCGGACTCCTCGGCAGGCTCGCAGAGCACGTCGACGTCCTGCACCACGAAGGCCGAGGGCCCGTATGCATCCGGCACGCACCACGCGCTCGTCAAGGTGAAGGGCTACGACGCGTTCACCATCGAGCTTTCCGCCGACGACGCGCCGGTGACCGTCTCGAACTTCGCCAAGCTCGCGCAGGACGGCTACTACAACGGCCTCGCGTTCTACCGCGTCGTCGACGGCTTCTGCCTGCAGGGCGGCACGAAGGGCAACACCGCTTCGGGCGACGATGCGAGCCTGACGCCGATCGTCGGCGAGTTCTCGTCGAACGGCATCGAGAACAAGCTCGCGTCCTCGTTCAAGAAGGGAACGGTCGCCATGGCGCGCACGAACGCCGTCAACAGCGCGACGAGCACCTTCTTCATCACGCTCGCGTCCAGCGACGCCGTCTCCAAGTCGCTCGACGGCAAGTACGCGGCGTTTGGCACGATCGACGAGGCGGGCATGAAGGTCGTCGACAAGATCGTCGCAGATTCGCTTCCCGCGGTGTCCGACCAGCAGATGGGCACCATCTCCGACGAGAGCAAGATGCCCATCATCGAGAGCATCTCCCTCGTCGACTAGCCACGCGTTTGCAAAGACGCCCCTGCGGAAGTACTCGGCCTCCGTGGGGGCGTTTTCACGTGCTCGCCCAAGTGGCCTGCGCCTTGCCGGCTACTTGCTGGTACACTCCATCTGAACGTATTCGACTTTGAAGGGGAGATTTCACGGTGATCATCGCAATCGACGGGCCTGCGGGCTCGGGTAAATCCACCGTCGCCAAGCAGGTGGCCAAGATGCTCGACTTCCACTACCTCGACACGGGCGCCATGTACCGCAGCGTCGCCTGGTGCGCGCTGGAGCGCGGCGTCGACTTGTCCGATGCGGATGCGCTCGCGCGCATCGCCGCCGACGAGCGGATCGAGTTCACGCACGAGGCGGGAAACCCCATCGCCACGGGCGTCGCCATTGCGGGCATGGACTGCACGCGCGACATCCGCACGCCGCGCGTCGACCGCGTCGTGAGCACCGTGAGCGCGGTGCCGGCCGTGCGCGAGGCGCTCGTCGAGCAGCAACGTGCCATCGCGGCCGACGACGACATCGCCATGGAGGGCCGCGACATCGGGACCGTCGTCTTCCCGAACGCCGAGGTCAAGATCTTCCTCACGGCAAGCCCCGAGGAGCGGGCGCGCCGCCGCGCGCTGCAAAACGCCGAGAAGGGCTACGGCGAGACCGACCCCGCGGTGATCCTCTCCGACATCATCGCGCGCGACAAGGCGGACTCCTCGCGCGAGGTGGCGCCGCTCAAGCCCGCAGACGATGCCATCGAGCTCGACACGACGGGAATGACGATCGACGAGGTCTGCGAGCGCATCGCCTCGATTGCCGCGGAGAAGCGGGCGTAGATGGGCCCGTTCAAGCGCCTGCGCGAGAAGAAGTACGACGGGCCGGTGTGGGTTCCCATCGAGAACCTGCGCAACTGGTTCATCTACGTGGCCGCCTATCTCGTCCGCCCCATCATGAAGCTCGTCTTCAGGTACAAGACGATGGGCAGGGAGAACATCCCCCGGGCAGGCGAGTTCGGCGAGCACCCCGTCGTGTTCGCGTGCAACCACGTGTCCTTTGCCGACCCCGTCATCTTGTGGAGCGTGCTGTTCGCCTACGGCAACGGCTGCCGCTTCCTGGCGCGCAGCTCGCTGTTCCGGCCGGTGATAGGCGGGCTCATCGCCCGTGCGGGCGCCATCCCGATCGACCCCGACACCGCCGACCGCAAGGCGCTCAAGCGCGCGGCATCTGCCCTCAAGCGCGGCGAGAACCTGCTCATCTTTCCCGAGGGCACGCGCATGAACCGGCCCGACAAGGTCTACCACCCGCACGCGGGCGTCGTGCTCATCGCCAACATGGGCAAGGCCAAGATCGTCCCCGTGGGCATCAGCGGCACGGAGAGGATCATGCCCTACGGCAAGCCCAAGTTTCTGCGCTTCCCGCGCATCTACTGCAACTTCGGCGAGCCCATCGACCCGAAGGACCCCGCCTTTGCCGAGCTCCCCAAGAAGGAGCGCTCCATGGCCGTGGCAAACGCCGTCATGGACCGCTGCTTCGAGCTGCGCGACGAGGCACGTGACAAGGCGCGTTCGTAGCGCCGCGTCAAGCGCATCGACAAACATCGATTGAATTAGCGAGACGAAAGACACGAACATGATCGACATCCAAATCGCAGAGAACGCCGGCGCCTGCTATGGCGTGAAGCGCGCCCTCAAGATCGCGCGCGAGGCGTCGTCGGTCCCGGGGCCCGCGCACACGCTTGGCCCGCTCATCCACAACCCACGCGTCGTCGCCTCGCTTGCCGAGCAGGGCGTGGGCGTGGCGCACACGCTCGACGAGGCGCAAAGCGGCACGCTCGTGCTGCGCAGCCACGGCACGGCGCCCGCTGTCAAGGCCGAGGCGATCGCGCGCGGCTTCGAGGTCATCGACGCGACCTGCCCCTATGTCTCCAAGGTCCAGGAGCATGCCTACGAGCTGGGCAAGCAGGGCTATTCCGTCGTCATCATCGGCGAGCCGGGGCATGCCGAGGTCGAGAGCATCCGCGCGTGGGGCGGAGACGCCGTCGTCGCGGTGGCGGATACCCCCGACAAGCTGCCCGCGACGCTGCCCGACAAGGTGGGCGTCGTCATCCAGACCACGCAAAGCCAAGACCACGTGGACGCCGTGCTGGGCGCGGTGCGCAAGCTCGCGCGCGAGGTGCTCGTCAAGGAGACGGTCTGCTTCGCGACGCAGGAGCGCCAGAAGGCAGCCGCCGACCTGGCCGGCAAGGTCGAGCTCATGATCGTCATCGGCGGGCACAACTCCGGCAACACGACGCGCCTGTACGAGATCTGCAAGCCGCTGTGCGAGGCGACCTACCACATCGAGGACGTCGACGAGATCGACCCCGCGTGGCTGGCAGGCGTCGAGCACGTCGGCATCACGGCAGGCGCGAGCACGCCGCAAGAGCAGATCGACGCGGTGTGCAGCTACCTCAACGAGCTCGCAGGGTAGGGGCGCGCATGCCGGCACCCCAACAGCTCCCGCGGTACGAGGCCACGCCCGCGCAGATGCGCGGCGGGTCGTGCCGTGCCGTCATCAAGTCGGTGGACGAGGGTTCTCCCGCATGGGAGGCGGGTCTCGAGCCCGGCATGGTGCTCACGCACGTCGAGGGCGTGCCGCTGCGCGACATCATCGAATGGCGCTGGTGGGCCGACGGTTTCGAGGTCGAGGTCACGCTCGACACCGGCGAGGTCGCCTACCTCGAGCGCGACCTGGGCCAAGATTGGGGCCTCGAGTTCGACGACGTTTTGTTCGATGGTATCTTGACCTGCAGAAACGCCTGCTCGTTCTGCTTTCTGACCATGCTCCCCGAGCATATGCGCGGCACGCTCTACGTACGCGACGACGACTACCGCCTGTCGTTTTTGCAGGGCAACTTCGTCACGCTCACCAACCTGACCGATTCGGACGTCGAGCGCATCATCGAATACGACCTGCAGCCCCTGCACGTCTCGCTGCACGCGGTGAGCCCCGAGGCGCGCCGCGAGCTCATCGGCGCCAACGCCCCGCGCGGCATGGAGGCGCTCGAGCGCATCTTGGACGCCGGGCTGTGCGTGCACACGCAGCTCGTCGTGTGCCCGGGCGTGAACGATGGAGAAGAGCTCGCGCGCACGTTCGAGTGGGTCGAGGCGCACCCGGGCGTGCTGTCGTGCGGCATCGTGCCGCTCGGCTACACCAAGTTCCAATCGCATTTCAGCTGGTCGTTTTCCGACGACCCCAAGGCCGCGGCGCGCGTCGTCGAGCAGGTCGAGGCCTACCAGCGCCGCTCGCTTACAAGCGGGGGCGCGACGCGCTACCACATCGGCGACGAGTTCTACCTGGACGCCGGCCTCGAGTTCCCGCCGGCATCCGCCTACGACGGCTACCCGCAGTTCCATGACGGCATCGGCATGATGCGCTCGTTCATCGACGACTGGGAGGCCGCTCGTGCCCAAATCGCTCGGGTCGCGGATAGCCTTGCGGGGAAGCCGCCGGTCACGGTGGTCGTCGGCACGGCGTTCGCACGCGTGCTCGGGCGCCTTCTCGCCTTCTCGCCGCTTGCCGCGCATGTGAAGCTCCTGCCGGTCGAGAACGCGTTTTTCGGGGGCAACGTCGACGTGACCTGCCTGTTGGTGGGAGAGGACATCGCGCGTGCGCTCAAGCGCGCCCGTCCGCGCGGCCCCGTCATCGTCTCCAGGCAGACGCTCAACGCCGACGGGGTGTTTCTCGACGACATGACCGTCGAGCGCCTCGAGCAGCTGAGCGGCTGTTCCATCGAACTTTGTACCTATTCTGTAAACGAGCTTTTGGCCGCGCTCGGGTAGAGTACAATTTTCCCCAGTCAGAAACGAGGAACCATGAGCCTACCTATCGTTGCCGTGGTCGGCCGCCCCAACGTCGGCAAGTCCACGCTCATCAACCGCATCACCCAGACCGAAGACGCCATCGTGCACGAGATGCGCGGCGTCACGCGCGACCGCTCCTACCACCGTGCCGATTGGAACGGCGTCGACTTCATGCTCATCGACACCGGCGGCATGGCCATCGGCGAGGGCGACCGCTTCCAGCACGACATCACGAGCCAGGCGCTCATGGCGTGCGAGGAGGCCGACTGCATCATCTTCCTCGTCGACGGGCGCACCGGCGTCACGGAGGAAGACCAGGAGATCGCGCGCATCTTGAAGCGCACGAAGACGCCCGTCATCCTCGTCGTCAACAAGATGGACAACCCCCAGGCAGAAGATGCCATCTGGGAGTTCTACACGCTCGGCCTGGGCGACCCCATGCCGGTGTCGTCCGTCCACGGTCACGGCACGGGCGATTTGCTCGACGAGGTCGTCGCGCGGCTTCCCGAGCCCGAGCCGCAAGAGGAGTCCGACGACGAGATCAACGTCGCCATCATCGGCCGCCCCAACGCGGGCAAGTCCTCGCTCACCAACCGTCTCACCGGCGTCGAGCGCTCCATCGTGAGCGACGTCGCGGGCACGACGCGCGATGCCATCGACACGGTGGTCGAGCACGAGGGCAAGAAGTACCGCATCGTCGACACCGCGGGCATCCGCCGCAAGTCGCAGATCGACGAGGACGTCGAGTACTACGGCTTCGTGCGCTCGCTGCGCGCCATCGACCGCGCCGAGGTCGTGCTGCTCATGGTGGACGCCACCTTGGGGCTCACCGACCAGGATCAGCGCGTGGCGGGGCTTGCCGCCGAGCGCGGCTGCGCCATGGTCATCCTCATCAACAAGTGGGACCTCATCGAAGACCCCAACCGCCGCGACGAGATCCGCGACGACATCGCCGACCGCATGAAGTTCGTGGGCTACGCGCCCGTCATCTCCATCAGTGCCATGACCGGCCGCTCCGTGCACCGCATCTGGGGCGCCATCGACACCGTCTACGAGGGCTACTCGCGCCGCGTCTCCACCAACCAGCTCAACAAGCTGCTCACCGAGCTGCGCGATTTCGGGCACGTGGTCTCCAAGGGCAACAAGCGCCTGCGCCTCAACTACGTCACCCAGACGGCCATCCAGCCGCCCGTGTTCACGTTCTTCGCCAACTTCCCCGAGATCATCGACGACAGCTACGAGCGCTACCTCGAGAACCGCATCCGCGAGTCGTTCGACTTCACGGGCACGCCCATCCGCCTCAAATTCAAGAGAAAGAACTAACAGCCGTGTCATTTCCCCTCGCGCTCGTCCTCGCCATCGTCGAATCGTTCTTGCTGGGCAGCATCCCCTTCGGCGTCATCGTCGCGAAGGTCGGCTACGGGAAGGACCCGCGCGACGGGGGGTCGGGCTCCATCGGCATGACCAACATGGCGCGTCTGTTCGGCGTCAAGGCGGCGGCCCTCACGTTCATAGGCGACGCGGGCAAAGGCGCGCTCGCGCTCGGCATCGTGCGCCTCATGCTTCCCGCTATTGTGGGCATCGATGCGCAGTGGCAGATCGACCTGCTGCTCGTCGCGGGCGTCGTGGCTGCCATCTTCGGGCACGTCTACTGCCCGTGGCTCGGCTTCAAGGGCGGCAAGGGCATCGCGACGGGATTCGGCTCCATCTTGGTCGCGTTTCCCCTCACGGTGCTGTGCATGCTCGCGGTCTTTCTCGTCGTGGCGTTTGCGACCAAGCACATCTCGGCGGGCTCCATCTGCGCGGCCATCGCGTTTCCGCTGTTCTCGTGCGTGTTCACCCCGGGTTCCGTCCCCGTGCTCGTCATGTCCATCGTCGCGGCAGTTGCCGTCGTGTACGCGCACCGCGGCAACATCAAGCGCATGATCCACGGCGAAGAGCCCAAGTTCTCGTTCCACCACGACGACGCAGACGCAAAGGAGCAGGTACATGACTAGAGTCGCCGTCATCGGGTCCGGCACGTGGGGCACGGCCGTCGCGTCGCTTCTGGGCGGCAAGGGGCACGAGGTGAGCCTGTGGGCGCACAGCCCCGAGGTGGCCGCGCGCATCAACGCCGAGCACCGCAACCCCAAGCACTTAAGCGATATCGAACTGCCCCGCACGCACGCGACCTCGTCGCTCGAGGACGCCGTCTGCGGCGCCGAGGCAGTTGTCATGGTCGTGCCTTCCGCCTATCTGCGCCAAACGGCGCAGGATATGGCCCCGCACGTTTCGGAGCGCACGCCCGTGGTCGTGCTGTCGAAGGGCGTCGAGGCCCAGACGGGCTACACGATGCTCGGCGTGCTGCGCGACGTCTTGGGGCACAAGGAGCGCCTCGCGTGCCTGGCCGGCCCCAACCACGCCGAGGAGGTCTCGCGCCAGATGTTCGCGGCAACGGTCGTCGCCTCGTCCAACGAGACCTGCGCGGAGTACTTCCAGGACCTGTTCATGGCGCCGACGTTTCGCGTCTACACCTCGCGTGACGTGATCGGCGTGGAGCTGTGCGCGGCGGCAAAGAACGTCATCGCCATCGCCAACGGCATGTGCGTGTCCATGGGCCTCGGCGACAACGCGTCGGCGGCGCTCATCACGCGCGGTCTGGCAGAGATCACGCGCCTCGTCGTGGCGCTGGGCGGCGACAGCCGCACCTGCCAGGGGCTCGCCGGCATGGGCGACCTCATCGCCACCTGCACGTCCCCGCACTCGCGCAACCGCTCGCTGGGCGAGCTGCTGGTGCAGGGCGGCACGCTCGAGGAGTACGAGGCCAAGACCCACATGGTGGCCGAGGGCGCCGTTGCGTGCAAGACGGTGACCGACCTCGCGCGCAAGCACCACGTCGAGATGCCCATATCCGAGCTCGTCCGACAGGTGCTGTGGGAGGGGGCAGACCCCCACGACGCGGCGGAGACGCTGTTCAACCGCCCGAAGAAATCCGAGACAGAGTAGAGAGGTGGCTTGAGAGCCATGTTTGGCAAGACCTGCATTGCGCCGTCGATTCTGAGCGCCGACTTCATGAACCTCGGCGCGGACGTGAGGCTCGTATCCGAAGGCGGCGCGGATTGGATCCACGTCGACGTCATGGACGGGCACTTCGTCCCCAACCTGACCATCGGGCCCGCGCACGTGAAGGCGCTCAAGAAGATCACGGACGTGCCGCTGGACGTCCACCTGATGATCGACAACCCCGAAGTGCAGGTCCCGTGGTACCTCGAGGCGGGCGCCGATTCCGTCACCATCCACTGCGAGGCGACCGACGATGCCGCAGCGCTCATCGACACCATCCACGCCGCGGGCGCCAAGGCGGGCGTCTCGATCAACCCCGAGACCGACACGGACGTGCTCGCGGGGCTCGTGGACAAGTGCGACCTCATCTTGATGATGAGCGTGCACCCGGGCTTTGGGGGGCAGTCGTTCATCGAGAACACGCCCGAGCGCATCGCAAAGGTCGTCGAGCTGTGCCGTGCCGCGGGCGCGAACCCGATCATCGAGGTCGATGGCGGCATCAACGCCCAGACCGCGCCGCTCGTCGTCGCGCGCGGGGCGGACCTGCTCGTCGCCGGCAGCGCCGTGTTCAAGGCGGAAGACCCGGTGGCGGCCATGGCGCAGATTCGAGGCGCCCATGAGTAGGCGCGCGTATCTGGACTATGCGGCAACTGCGCCGTTCGACACGCGTCTTGCCGACGCGATGGCAGCCGCGTCGTGGGCAAACGCCAACGCGCTCTACACGGAGGGGCGCGCGGCGGCAAACCAGCTCGAGGACGCGCGCAAGCGCATCGCGGCCGCGCTCGGCGCCCATGCGCCCTCCGAGCTGACCTTCACCTCGGGCGGCTCCGAGTCGGACAACACGGCGATCCGCGGGCTGGCAAAGCCCGTCCCCGGGGCAAAGAGCACGCACGTCGTCGTCTCGTCGATCGAGCACGACGCCGTCTTGAACAGCGCGAAGGCGCTCAAGTCCGAGGGCTTTACCATCGACAAGATCGACCCGGATGCCTTTGGTATCGTGCGCCCCGAGGCGCTTCAAGCCTTGCTCACGCGCATCGAGGGCGAGGGCGGCGCGGTCACGCTCGTCGCCGTCCAGGCCGTCAACAACGAGCTCGGCACGATCCAGCCCGTCCGCGCGCTCGCACGCGTCGCGCACGCGCACCAGGCCAGGTTCTTCACGGATGCCGTGCAGGGGCTCGGCAAGCTCGACATCGACCTGGAGCAAAGCGGGGTGGACACGGCGGCGTTCTCCGCGCACAAGATCGGCGCGCTCAAGGGCGTCGGCGCGCTCTACCTGCGCCGCGGCATCCGCATCAAGCCGCTCATCTACGGCGGCGGTCAGGAGGCGGGGATGCGCTCGGGCACCCAAAACGTCATGGGCGCGCTCGTGTTTGCCCAGGCGGTCGAAAACGCCGTCGCCGAGCGCTCGGCCGTGTGGGAGCGGGCGTCCGCGTTTCGCGCGAAGGTCCTCGACGCTCTTGCCGCCGGCGGTTTTGCCCACCAGGTCCGCCCGACGCTCGCCTGCGACGTCGCCGCATGCGACGGTCCGCTCACGGAGCAGGGGGGACTTGCCCCGCATGTGCTCTCGCTGCTCGTCGACGGGCTCGAGGGCGAGACGCTCGTCTTGCGCGCCGACAACGCGGGCATCGCCGTCTCGGCGGGCTCTGCCTGCTCGTCGGGCTCGCTCGACCCGAGCCACGTGCTGCTCGCCATCGGGGTCCCGCGCCAGCTCGCCTTTGGCAGCCTGCGCCTGTCGTTTGGGGCGCTCACGTCCGAAGACGACGTCGACCTGTTCATCGAGAAGCTTCCCGAGGTGCTGAGGTAGATGGAGCTCGTCGACTGCCACACGCACACCGCCTTCTCCGGCCACGGGTCGGGCACGGTTGCCGAGGTGGTCGAACGCGCGCGCGAGCTCGGTCTTGCCACGCTCGCGCTCACCGAGCACCTGTGGCTTCCCGAGTGGCTCGACCCCGCGCACGGCGACTCGATGACCAAGGGCCAGACCGAGCTCTACCTGTCCCAGCTGCACGAGCAGCGCGCGATGCTTAAGGAGCAGCACGCGCCGCTCGAGCTCGTCATCGGCATCGAGGCCGACTGGCTCGACGGGCGTGTAGAAGAGCTCGCGTCGCTTTGCGCGCCGTACGAGTACGTGCTGGGCTCGGTGCACTTCGTCGATGGGCTCGCCGTCGACTACGCCAAAGACGTCGGCGCCTGGCCCGAACTCGGCGTGGACGAGACCTGGCGCAGGTACTTCGAGAAGTGGCTCGACATGGCGAAAAGCCCCGCGCCGTTCTCCGCGTTCGCGCACCCCGACCTGCCCAAGAAGTACGGGCTGTACCCGAGCTTCGATACGCGTGAGTACTTCGCGGAGATGGCGCACGCGACGGCGCAGCGCGGCTGCATGATCGAGGTGAACACCTCGGGGCAGCGCAAGGACGTGGGCGAGGCGTACCCCTCGCTCGCGGTGCTGCGGCAGTTTTTCGCGGCGGGCGTCGAGTGCACGGTGGGAAGCGATGCCCATGCGCCGGCAGACATCGCGGCGGGCATCGAGGACGCCTACGCGCTCATGCGCGCCGCCGGCTACCGCTACGTCACGGTGCCCACTCGCGACGGCGACAGAAGGCACATTCGTCTGGAGGGATGAAAGACATGCAACCAGCAACGGTAGGGGAGCTCGAGGAGCTCTTGTTCAAGGCGTTTCCGCGCGAGGACGTGGAGGCGTGGGACCAGCCCGGGCTTTCCGTGGGGGACCGCGGCGCGCGCATCTCCAAGGTGGCCGTGGCGCTCGACCAGAACGTCGAGGCGGTGCTCGAGGCCGCAGAGGCGGGCTGCAACGTGCTCGTGACGCATCACCCGCCGTTCATCAAGGGCGGCCCGACCGAGTTCGGGCCCGCGGCGCAGGCGCAGACGACGGGTCCCGGGCGCATGGTCTACGAGGCGGCGCGCCGTGGCGTCAACCTCATCGCCATGCACACGAACGCCGACCGCTCCATCGCGACGCGCGATGCCTTCGCACGTCAGCTCGGCTGCACCTGCGACGGCAACTTCGAGTTCTTGCTCGACGCGCGTCGTGAGCAGTTTGGCACGGGGTTCGGGGCCATCCTGCTGCCCGACTGGGAGGCGCGCCCGAGCCTGCGCCTCGTCGCCCATGCCTGCCTTAAGGCGTTCGGGGGCGACCCGCGCGTCTGGGGCGACCCGGAGCGCACGGTCAACCGCATCGCGTTTTTGAACGGCTCGTGGAACGAGCCCGAGCTCTACGACGTGTGCGTGCGCGACGGCATCGACTGCATGGTCGTCGGCGAGACGCGTTATCATGGGTGCATCGATGCACAGCCCTACCTGTCGATCGTCGAGCTGGGGCACGACCGCTCGGAGCTCGCGCTCGTCGACGTCATCGAGCAGGCGATAATCGAGGGAGGCGTCGACGCCGGGCGCGTCGTCAAGCTTGCCTGCTCGGGCCGTAATTGGTGGACTCCAGGAACGGAGAGATAACATGACCGAAGTCGAAACGCTGCTTGCCCTGCAAAAGATCGACACGGCGTGCATGCGCCTGCAACGCGAGCTTGAGAAGCTTCCCGAGCTTGCGCAGATCATGCAGTGCCGCACGAAACGCAAGGAGATCAAGGCCAAGCAGGACCAGGTCATCGAGCTTTCCGACGACACCGAGAAAAAGCTCCTCAAGCTCCAGGCAGAAGAGGAAGCCGTCATCCTCAAGATCAACGAGCTGCAGGCAAAGCTCGACGCCACGTCCGACTACCGCGTCACACGCTCGGTCACCAAGGACATGGAAGGCCAGGTCAAGCGCCAGGCGGCAATCGCCGACGAGCAAAACGAGCTGCTCGAGCGCCAGATCAAGATCGACAAGCTCGCCGACCAGGTCGCCGACATGCTCGGCAAGGTCGACCACAAGGAGGAGCACCTCACCGCCGACTTCAAGGAGAAGGGCGGCAAGATCAAGCAGGAGCTCGAGCAGCTGCAGGAGCGGCGCGCCGGTCTGAAGGACCAGCTCGACGGCTCCCTCGCGTCGCGCTACGAGCGGCTGCGCGAGGAAAAGCACGGCATCGCGGTCGGCGTGCTCGAGGACGCGAAGTGCTCCGCGTGCAGCCAGGTGCTGCTCACCGGACAGCTCGCCAAGGTCAAGAAGGGGCCGGCCGTTGGCGAGTGCCCCCACTGCCACCGCATCCTGATCGTCTCCGCCGACGCCGAATAGTCCTGCCTACCTGTTGGAGAGTGCTTGCATGAAGACCGTACTGCTGGGCGTGACCGGCTGCATCGCCGCCTACAAGGCCTGCGAGATCGTCCGCGGCATCCAGAAGACCGCTCCAGACCTCAACGTGAAGGTCGTCATGACGGAGCACGCGACCAAGTTCGTTGGCCCGACGACGTTTCGTGCGCTCACGGGCAACGAGGTGGCGGTGAGCCTGTTCGACGAGGCGTCCGACCCCATCCACCACATCTCGCTTGCAAAAGAGGCCGATGTGTTCTGCATCGCGCCTGCCACGGCAAACGTCATCGCCAAGATCGCCAACGGCATCGCCGACGACCTGCTCACGACGACGGCGCTGGCCACACGCGCGCCGCTCGTCATCGCCCCCGCCATGAACGACAAGATGTTCGAGAACGAGAAGACGCAGGAGAACATCGCGCGCTGCGAGGCAAAGGGCGCGCGCATCGTCTCGCCGGCAAGCGGATACCTCGCCTGCGGGGACGTGGGGGCGGGCAGGCTCGAAGACCCGCAGGTCATCGTCGCAGAGATCCTGCAGGCGCTCTCGCGCTCGCGCGACCTTGCGGGCAAGCGCGTGCTCGTCACGGCAGGCCCCACGCAAGAGGCGATCGACCCGGTCCGCTACCTGAGCAACCGCTCGAGCGGCATCCAGGGCTATGCGATCGCGGCGGAGGCGGCTGCGCGCGGCGCGCAGGTGACGCTCGTGTCAGGCCCGGTTGCGCTGCAGCAGCCCGAAGGCGTCACGTGTATTCAGGTGCGCTCCGCCCGCGAGATGCTCTCCGCGTGCGAGGAGCCGTTCAGGACGGCGGACCTCGCCGTGTTCGTCGCGGCGGTGAGCGACTGGCGTCCGGCCGAGGTCGCGCAGAAAAAGATCAAGCACGACGGCGACGACCTCGAGCTGACGCTTGTCCCCAACCCGGACATCGCCGCGACGCTTGCCGCGGACAAGCAGGACACCTACGTGGTCGCGTTCGCCGCCGAGACGGGCGACCCGCTCGACTACGCCAAGGCAAAGCTCGTCAAGAAGAACGCCGATCTCGTCGTGGCAAACGACATCTCGAGCGAGGCGCTGGGGATGAGCACCGTCGACAACCACGTCTGGTTCGTCGAGCGCGACGGGGTGGTGGAGCTGCCGACCTGCTCCAAGCGCGCCATCGCGCGCGAGCTGCTCTCGCACGTGGCCAAAGAATTGTAGCGGGCGCAGGCCGAAAGCAGAACGCTGGTTCTGGCAGGGGTTTTCGTGGATGTTGCCGAGCTGTTATTGCATTGGGGATGCACGAAGGGTAAAGTGCCCAGAATCTGTTTTTGACCGATAAGTCAATTTTTGAGAGGAGCCGCACGACCACTTGACGACCGTTCTCAAGATATTCTGGCGCGACGTGAAGCGCATCGTGAAGACGCCGGTGGCAATCGGCGTCGTGCTCGGTATGGCGCTGCTTCCGGCGCTGTACGCGTGGTACTGCACCTATGCCAACTGGGACCCGTACGACAACACGGGCACCATGCGCATCGCCGTCGCCAACGAGGACGAGGGCTATTCCTCGTCCACCCTGGGGGACTTGCAGATCGGCGACCAGATGGTCGACACGCTCAAGGAAAACGATATGCTCGCATGGCAGTTCGTCTCCAAAGACGACGCGCTCGACGGCGTGCGGTCGGGGAAGTACTACGCCGCCTTCGTCATTCCCAGCTCGTTTTCCGAGGACTTCGCGAGCGTGCTGACGGGGGATGCCAAGAACCCCACCGTCGAGTACT
>JBJEHP010000009.1:0-16888 GCA_051876145.1 Coriobacteriales bacterium
CGTACTTCGACGAGATCACCTTCAAGATCAACGACTACCGCATCGAAGAGCGCATGTCCGTGGAGTTCCGCGAGGCGGAGCGCCAGGCGGGCGAGATTCGCGACGCCTTGACCGCGGTGCGTCAGGGTGTGCGCGATGCGGCAGCCGAGGCGGCAAAGCCAAAGGTCGCGCAGACCTGCCCCTTCTGCGGGGCGACCACCATTCCGGATGCGAGCGGGCGCTGCGAATACTGCGGTGGCGCCATGGGCGCATAGAACCAGTCAATTGCGAGTAAGGGGGATGATTACCATGAGGACGACGAAGAGAAGGATGGCAGGTCTTATTGTCCTGGCGTGCGCCATCGCGGTGCTGTGCTTCGGGCTGGTCGCATGCGGAGGGTCATCCGCCGATGCGAAGAAGGCATATGTGGGCTCGTGGAAGCTGACGGGGATGGCCGAGAACGGCGAGGCGATAAGCCAGGACGACATGGCGATGATGGAAGCGCTCGGCATGACCGTCAGCCTGACCGTCTCCGAAGATGGCAGCTTCGATCTGACGTACTTCGGCGAATCGCAGAAGGGCAAGTGGGAAGCGAAGAGCGCGACCGAGGCCTCGTTCACCGTCGAGGGCGACACGGTTCCCGCAACGCTGAAGGACGGCAAGCTCACGCTCTCGGAGAGTGGGACCGAGATGACCTTCGAGAAGGATGATTCCGCAGGCAAGAGCTGACGTTTCCTCCCCGCACGTAGGGGCTGATGCGAGGGGAGTTACTGGTGGTGCCAGGGAGGACCGGAAGATGCCGGGAATCCCTGGCACTGCCAATGTTGGGCGGCGAGAACCCGTCCCGCGCCAGAAAAACCTGGCAGTGCCAATGTTGGGCGGCGAGAACCCGTCCGGCGCTAGAAATCCCTGGCAGTGCCAGCGCTCAGTGGCGTTCGTTCCCGAACAGCGAGCCGAGGAGTGATGCGGCGTGGCGCGCCCGCCGGGCGGTCTCCTCCTCGTCGACCCGATATCGTCCCGACGCGCCTTTCTCGAGCACGGCGCCGTCGCGCACGCGTCCCGAAATCTTCTCCACGGGAATATCCACGAACTTGCCCTTGTCGAGTTCGACGACGGCGAGCTCTCCCTCGATGCGGTCGACGATCATCACGTTCTCCTTCTATTGCCGCGCGGGGCATCCTGTCCCGGCATCAGTGAACTGACTCCATGATACCCGCTTGTCGGCAGTCGAAACCTCAGCGCATGAACAGGGTCTCTTGCAGCGAGCAGACCTTGTCCGCCACGCACACGATCCACGCCTCGCGGCACTTCGGCACGCGCGTGGGCGGGAGCGGCCACATGTGGCTCGCGATGATGTTGCGCTCGCGCCGGCTCAGCTCGAAGTCCTGCACCGCGTTGCTCAGCGCGATGACGGGGTGGTTGACGGCGTGCGCCTTGTTCTCGCAATGATGCCAGTCGTACAGGTAGTAGTCGTGGAGCAGCGCGCCGCGCGCGAGCTCCGTCTCGCTCACGGAGACGGGGAGCCGCCGCGCGATCCTCAGCGAGAGCGCGGCAACGCGGACCACGTGGTCGAAGGTCGTGATGCGTCCGTGCTGCGTGAACTGTTCCAGCTGCGCCAGTCGTCCGTTTGCGCGTAGCTCCTCCACAAGCGCCTTGAGCTCGTCATTTCTCATCGTCTGCATCGTCTTTCTCGGAGCTGCCCCGGAGCAGCTCGACGGCCTTGCGTACCCGCTCGGTGCTGAAGCGCCGCATATGCGAGAGCATCCGCCGCTGACGCGCGCTCAAGCTGGCTCCCAGGTCGCGCACGCGCTGGGCCCGTTCTGCCGCGCCGTTTCTGATGCCGCTGACTGCCTCGGCGCCCGCCTCCTGAATGCGGTCCGTCGCGTCGTGCAACGCGCCGGTCACCTGCTGGTACCTCTGTTCCGCCTGGGCGTTAGCAGCCTCGTCCAGCGCGAGCACCTTTTTCATGAGGTCGGTCAGGCTCAGGCAGGTGATGGTCGCATCGATGGCGATCAGCGCGACGATGACCAGGGCGGAAAGCTCAAACACAACTGCGGGGACCATCTCGTTGACCCAAAAAGCCGCGGGTAGCAGCACGTAGACGGCGAGCAGGCCGCCCACTCCGAAGAGCAGCGAGGCCGGCAGACAGATACGCCCGTGGAGGTTGAGCGGCATGTTGCTGTAATCCCACCAGACGGTCCCGAAGGCGCGTTCGAGCACGTAGGACGTGACGTATTCCAGCACTGCGCTTCCCGCCATGCAAACCAGAAAGACCGCCCAGGCGGGCAGGGGAGGGAAATGCGCGTTCCATGCGCCGAAGGCGATAAAGCAGGCAACGGCGCCAACGCCGTAGATGGGGCAGATGGGCCCGAAGAGGAAGCCGCGCTTTTCCCAGTGCCCGGTCCTGATCAGTGCGTAGGCGGATTCGAAGACCCAGCCCGCGAGTGCGCAGATGGAAAACCACACGACTATCTCACTTGGCGACATTCTCGCGTCCTCGGCAATCCGTTGTTATCGACATCGGCATATATGTTCGGCCTACCTTAGCAGAACGTCCGGGCGCTCTGGTGCGGGCGCCGCCCTGTAAGCGAACGGATGCTTTTCGTGTGCGGCGGTTGCGTGGCATGGAGCCGTTTGCAAGGCATGGCGTCTGCGGAACTCCTGCCTGTGGTGGGGGTGTCTTAGGCCACAGTGCACAAACGGCGCCGCCCGTTTTCGTGCAGCGGTGCTCAGCACGCCGATGCTACAATTCCTCTGTTGTATTGGCTGGGATGGATGCATCGAATCGATGCCGGGCGCGGGTAGCGCGCCCGAGGGGAATGCGGGTGAGAATCCCGCGCTATGCCAGTAACCGTATGCGCATGTCCTTGGCGAGCACCTGAAAGCGCGATGCCGTCTTGCCGTCATGCAGAGTCGGAATGCCTACCATCCGCAAGCGGTCCTGGAGGTATGCACTATGCACCTGTCGTTTCGCACGACACAAGGTAATTCACACGCGAAAAGCTCGCGCCCGAATCTCCCCTCGAACAAGCGTCTTCTCATGACGACGCGCACGGTTGGAAGCAAGGCACTCGCCCTGCTCGCCTCCTGCGCTCTCGTGGCGTCCATGACTCCCGCTGCCGCATTTGCGGGTTCCTCCGAAGGCGACGCCCAACAGCAATCCGCGGGCATACAGCAAAGCGCGACGGCGGCATCCGACGCGGGCAAGGCGGCAGATGCGAGTGCCGGCGCGGCGGCACTCGCCAACGCCGTTTCCTCATTCGATGACGAGAGCTCCTGGGACGATGATGACGACTTCTGGGACGATGACGACTCCGGGGACACGGGCGGGTCGGGGACGGCGGGTTCCTCTTCCTCCACTCCCGCTGCTCCGGCGACTGCAGACGCGATCGATACCGTCAAAATCGAGCCGACGAGCGGCCCGTACAACGTCGGCGACACGCTCAAGGCCCATGCGTACAAGGCGGGGGCGAGCTACTATCAGACGGGTGAGGAGATCACGGACGGCGTGACGTTTACCTGGCGCTACTCCTCGACCGATCCGACTGGCTACGGAACGATCACGTGGAACGACATCGTCGATGCTGCGGGAAAGCCGGTTATCGGCAGCACCTATACCGTCACCGACGATATGGCGGGCAAGTGGATAGCATTCACGGCGAAAAATGCCGCGGGCGAGAAGAAGCTCGGCGACTACAGCGCCGTTGGCCCGTTCAAGAAGGCCGGTGTCTACTACCTGGATTCCGCAGTCCTCAAGGTCAACGGAGTGTCGGGATATGACGCATCGGTGGGCGACACCTTGAGTGTCGAGGCGAAGGACACCGACAAGCAGCTGGTGCCGTCTGACAAGCTCACGTACAAGTGGGAGTACGGGGATTCGAAGCATGGCGACTTCACGCCAATCGATGGTGCGACATCCACCACCTACACCATTGCTGACGAGTACGCGGGCAAGTACATCCGCTGCACGGTTAACGGCGGCGTGGGCGACAGGTCGACTCGTGCGACCAATGCGGTCGCGAACGCGGGATCCGTGAAGGTCAACAGCGTGTCCGTTGCCATGGATGGGGCGGTTGTCACGTCGTCGACCAAGGCGACGCCCGGCGCGGCATTGAAGGCGACCGCTCTCGACTCGAACGGCAAGGACATTTCGGACAAGGTGTCTTGGGCCTGGTACGCGAGCACGGCAGACTACGCATCTCAAGTGGAGGAGGCGGATGCGATAGCCAATGCGACCTCTTCGTCTTTCACGGTCCCGCAAGATGCCTCGTATCTTGGAAAGCACCTGTACGTCTCTGCTGACGGCGGCTACGGGAAGACGACCCAGGCGGCAGGCGTGGTCGGTGTCGCCGGAGCTGTCGACCTCTACGATGTCACGGTCTCCAACGGGGCAAGCGTGCTCCATGTCGGGGATACCCTGAGTGCAACCGTCACAAAGAAGGGAAGCTCGAGTTGGAATCATCCCGCGGTCGACGCGACGGATACCGTTTCGTATCAGTGGCAATATGCCACGTCTTCGACGACGGAGGATGCAAGCTTCACCGACATTGCCGGTGCGACGTCTCCGACGTACAACGTGCCGTCGACACTTGCAGACGGCACGTCGCTGGTCGGAGCGTACCTGCGTGTCAAGGCGACGAGCAACAATACCGTGGTCTCGACCTCGAAGCCCTCGTATTACGGCACCAGCTCGGTGAGTCCCGTCGGCCCCGTCATGCGGCCTGGGCAGTACACGCTCTCGTCGGTATCTGTCGCGTCGAGCAAGCAGGGCATGCAGGTCGGTGCGCTGCTTACCCCGACGGCAAAGGTCAGCAAGAGCGCATACAGCGAGCAAGACGCGCCGGGTGATGCAGACCTTTCGTACACCTGGTACAAGGCGGCAGACGGCACCGATGCCTACGAGCAGATTGCGAGCGGCTACGATTCCAAGACGGGCAAGCTCACGCTGACGAAGGACCTGGTTGGGCACAAGCTGAAAGTCGAGGCATGTGCGCTCGACAACACCGTTTCGGAGCTCGTGGGGACCGTTGTGGGTGCAGACGAATACAACCTCCTGCGCGTGACGGTCGATCCCGCTACGGGGTCGCTCTTCACGGGAGACGCCCTCTCGGCAACGGTGCAGGCAAAGCGTTTGGGCGATTCCACTATCGGTGACGATGTCACGGGCAAGGTCTCCCTGCAGTGGTATACCGCCCCGACAGCAGATGCCGACGAGTCGGCGTGGACGCCCATCCCGGGCGCAACTGGCGCGATGCTCGAGGTTCCTTCCGACGCGGCAGGTTCCTATCTCATGGTCAAGGCGACGAGCGGCTCCTCTTCTGTTTCCAAATCCGATGGCCGCAAGGTCATCGCCGCCGACTCGCTCCAGGCGGCGGCGGTCAAGCTCGCCGATTGGCGCTTCACGCCGAAGTTCGGCTCCGACACGAATGCAAACAAATGCGCGGAGGCGTATCTGGCCCAGCTTGGGTTCTCTGGCATCAAGGTGAAGACGACGTCTGCGTCTCTCAAAGGCGCGGAGCAGCGCGACGGGATGGTCGGCGGAATCGAAACCGGAGATACGGACAACGGCGCCATCACGTACTTCTTCGACGACCCGAGCACCAAGTCGGGGTACACGAGCTATTCGACGTTGCGCCAGCTTGACATCACGTTCGAGCTCGAGCGCGACGGCCAGACGGAGACGGCGACGCTGTCCCATGTTCCGCAGCTCCCCTGGGACCTCGACAAGGTCGACGCGCTGCTCGCCGGCATGCAGGACAAGGTCTCGGTCGGCTACGCGAGTGGCGACAGCGAGGATTCTGTCACGCAGGACCTGACGCTGCCCTATCAGGTGAAGGTGGGGAGCGGGTACTCTGCGACCACGTTCCCGGTCACGTGGACCAGTTCTAATGAGGCGGTCACAGTCTCGGGCTACGGCTGGGACGACTGCTCCGGGAAGGTAGCCCGCTCTGCCGCGGATACCCCGATCACATTGACGGCGAGCATCAGCGCGAAGAACCTCGACTCGAGCGACGACTCTCTGCAGAACCGCTCTTGTGACGTCGCCTTCCCCCTCACGGTCAAAGGCGACCCCGAGAAGGTCGCCCAGGAGAAGGAGAAGCTGGCGACGAAGCTCGACGCCGCCTTCACAAAAGAGAAGCTCTCGTACTCTTCGAGTGGTGCGCCCGTGGGAGACGGCGCCCTGACCGATGACGTGCAGCTCCCGCGTACGCGTGATTTGGGCATCGACGGGAAGTACTACAAGGTTACCTACACTGCCAGCAACGATTCCGCCGTCATCAACGGGTACCGGGCGAATATCTACCGCCCTGCCGCTGGGACACAGGAGGGGTCGACCGACATCACCTGCACCGTCACTTCGAAAGACACGCCCGAGATAACGGCGAGCAAGACCCTGAGCTTTGCCATCGAGCCGCTCGACAAGGCCGACATCGACCGTGAGGCGGCGCTCATGGACGCCGCCGTCGCCGGGTACTGGAACGGCATCTCGAACGGGCAGGACTCCCGGGACGTGACGGGCAGCCTCCATGCGTTCCAGAAGGCGACGTTCGACGCGGACGGCAACGTCGTGTGGAGCTACGACAGCTCCAGCGCCTCGGCTGCCGGCGACGGCATCGTGCCCGCGACGATCCCCGGCGCAGACGATATGGGCGTGCTCGGCTGGAACAGGTTCCGCTCCAGCAAGCCCGACGTCATCAAACACGAGAACCTCGTGTTCCAGGGCAAACCCGAGTTCAATACCAAGGTGACGGTCGACTCGTATCTGAAGTCTGAGAAGTACGGCCGCTATGCCGAGCGCTACCCCGACGATGAGACCTTCAAGAAGCTCGCGGGCACGGCAGTCTCCGCGACGTTCACCGTCACGGGAGCGACGGGCAAAGACGCCCCTACGGTGACCGCGACCGCCTCGCTCGTGGGCATCGACACGACAGGCGCCCCCGAGACCTGGTCTTCGGTCCGCTCCTACTCGCTTGCCCCGGGCTCCACGGCGGCAGACGCCACGAAAGAGCTGCTCGCGGGATCCGGGCTTTCGGCTGACTACGCGAACGACGCGCAGGGGTTTGTCCTGAACAAGGTCACCTCGCCCCGCGACGGGCGTACGCTCGGCGCAGACGCGCTGACGGGCAAGCGTTGGCAGCTGTTCGTCAACGGGGAGGCATCTGACAAGTCGGCCGACCAGGTCACGCTCGAGCAAGGCGACAGCATCGAATGGGCATACGTCGCAGGCGGCGAGTCCGCTCCGAGCGCGACGCTCGAGGTCAGCTGCGCGATATACGGCCCGGATGCATCCGGCGCAAGCGCTGCGTGGGCGCCCCAGACAACGATGTCCGTGGCACAGGGCAGCACTGCCGCCGACGTGACCAAGGCGCTCATCTCGAAGTCCGGGCTGGAGGCAGACTACACGGACTCCTCGTACGGCTTCTACCTGAGCAGCATCACGTCTCCCTTCGACGGCAGCAAACTCGGCTGGGACGAGAGCACCGGCAAGTTCTGGCAGCTGTTCGTAAACGGCAAGGCTGCCGACAAGATGGCCGGTCAGATCGTTCTGAAGGCCGGCGACGCGGTTTCCTGGTCGTACTCGAAAGACGGCGAGGACGCGCCGAGCGTCGACCCGGTCGTCGACCCCGCCACGAACCTGCCGGACTATCAGGCGCAATGGCCGCAGTTTGGCATGGGCAAGAAGGACGGCGCTGCCGTGACTTCGCAAGACGGGGCACTGACCCCGACGGACGCAGCGAGCGCCGCCTGGACGTTCGACCCGCTTTCTGCCGGCTCCGCTGGTTCGATGGCGACGCAAGGCGTCTCCGATCCGCTCATCGTCAACGGCGATATCTACCTCATCGCAGGCAGCAAGATCTACAAGGTCGACACCGAGACGGGCAAGGAGAAGCTCTCGAAGCCGACTGGCCTTTCGCCTGCCTTCTACTTCTGCCGTCCCGTCTACGCCAACGGCATGGTCTTTGCCGCGGCCAACGATGGCCGGATCGCGGCCTTCAACGCGAACACGCTCGATTTGGTGTGGTGCACCGATGCACTGCCCAGAAACGAGGCGGGCCAGTACCAGTCTCTCTCGTCGCTGAGCATCGTGGGCAATCGCTTGATCGCCTGCTTTACAGTCGTGGGCGCTGCCAACGTGAGCAAGGTGGGGACGATGGTCTGCGTGGATGCGACGCCGCAGCGCAGTGGCTCGTCCAAGCAGGTCGCCTGGACGACGACGGAGACTGCGGGAGAAGGGGAGTCGAGCGGGTACTACTGGGCGGCTGGTGCCCCGAGCGGCGGCGATCTGCTGATTGCCGACGACACGGGCAACGTGAAGCTCGTAGATTCCGAGACGGGCGCCGTGAAGACGCAGCTGCCAATCGGCACTCCCTCGCATAGCGGTGTCGTCGCGCTGTCCGACGTGGACGACTCGGGCAACGGAACCTATCTCGCCGTCTCGCGCGACGATGGCACGCTCCACAAGGCCTGCAGGCAGCAAGACAGCCTCTCCGAGACGGGAAGCGTCTCGTTTGCAGCCGCCTCGACGTCCACGCCCGCCGTCTACGATGGCAAGGCATTCGTGTGCGGCATGGACGCCGACGGCTACGGGACCCTATCCGTTGTCGACCTGTCCACGATGACGGTCCTCAAGAGCGTCCGGGGCGGCAAGGGCGCAGCGCAGAGCTCGCCGCTGGTCTCGGCCCAGGCAGACGGCGTCTACGCCTATTTCACCTGCAACAACGAGACGGGCGGGGTCTACGCGTACAAGCTCGGCGACGACCAGGCGTACCAGATCTTCACGCCGGATGCCGGCAGCCAGAACTACTGCACGGCATCCCTCATCTCCGATGCGAGCGGAAACCTCTACTACGCAAACGATGCGCGCAAGCTGATGAAGCTGAACGCGCAGCCGGGCGCGACGCTGTCGTTCGACACGAGGGGCGGCGAGTCCCTCACGCCGGTCAAGGTGGCGCGCGGCCATGTGCTCTCGAGCGTCCCGCAGCCGACACGCGCGGGCTACACCTTCGGCGGATGGTATTTCGACGAGGCGTGCTCGCAGCCCTGGGATGCGTCCAGCCCCGTCGAAGGCCCGCTCACGCTGTATGCCAAGTGGTCTGCCGATTCTCAGGGCGATGTCGCGGAGAAAGACGGTAGTGCGGCGTCCGGTGGCGCTTCTCCCATGTCCATCAGCGGGTCGGGTTCTGCGGCGGAGATGTTCATCTCGCAGGCGGCGCAGAAATCCGCGGGTCAGGATTCGCAGGCGGCAGGCGCCGTTGCCTCCACGCAGCCCACGGCCGATTCCGAGAGGGCGGCAGACGATAGCAAACAAGGCGGGCTTCCCATCTGGCCACTCATCGGCATGGCGGCAGCGGCCGTGGTCCTCGTCCTCGTCGTCTTGTACTACCTGAAGAGCAGGAAGGAACACTAGCATGTCCGAAGAGTTCACCAAGCAAGACGATCGGGCGGCAAACACCGCGGCAGGGGGCAATGCCCCCGATGCTCCCCATGCAAAGCCGAGGCGGGGCCGAGGCGTCCTGACGGCCGTCATCGTGGTCCTCGCACTTGCGGTTATCGCGTTTTGCGCGTGGTCGATGTCCCAGTACGTCCAGGGCAACGACCCGATTGCGATGATTTCGGGCAAGCCCGCTGCCGTCGAGGCATCGTCGTCGGATGCCGAATCCGACCAGCAGGCGGCAGACGAGACAGCAACGTCCGAAGAAGGGGCGCAGGAAGCCCCGCAATCGGATGGCAGCTCCGCCTCTTCGGCGGGCAGCGCTGCGGACACGGGGAGGTCGCAGGGGGCATCCAGCGCCTCTGCCGCCAGCAGCGGCAGCTCTGCGGGGGCAAAGGCCAAGGGCAACAAGATTTCCGTCTCCATCACGGTGGATGGCAGTGCGGGCGGTGCGGGCTCTGCGTCTGCGACGATCACGCTTCCCAAGGGGTCGACTCCCTATGACGCCCTTGTCGCGACGGGGATGAGCGTGAACGCCCGCCCGACGTCTTTTGGCACGTACGTCGCCGCCATCAACGGCTTGGCGGAAAAGGAGCATGGCGCGACGAGCGGGTGGCTCTACAGCGTGAACGGGGTCGATCCGAACAAGGCGTGCGATGCCGTGACGCTTTCCGATGGCGACACCGTGAACTGGCACTACACCGCAGGGTAACCAAGGCGAGATGACGTTTTCCTCCGACGGACAAGAAATGCCGAGCAGCCTGCACCCCGGTGTGCAGGCTGCCTTCTACCTGGCTGTCTGCGTGTTGACGATGTCGGCGTTCCACCCTGTCCTCATCGCGATTTCCTTTGTCGCGGGGGTTGCATGCAGCATGCTGCAGCGCGGTGTGCGCGAGACGTTCTCGTCTTTTGCATGGCAGCTCCCCCTCGTTTTGCTGATCTGCGCCGCGAACCCCCTGTTCTCGGCGTCGGGCTCGACCGAGCTGTTCCGCGTGGGGGTCGTCGTGGTCTATGCGGAAAGCCTTGTCTACGGGGCATGCATGGGGCTGCTCTTCGTGTCTACGCTCCTGTGGCTTGGCTGCGCCTTCAGGGGCCTCACGTTTGACAAGATCATGGAGTTGACGGGAAACGCGGTGCCGACCGTGACGCTGATGCTCTCCATGACGGGACGGCTCGTGCCCGAGCTGGTGCGGCGCGGCAAGGCGGTCTCGGATGTCCAGGAGGCGTGCACTGCGGCGCACGCCGACGCGGGGAGGAAAAACCGCCTGAAGCGCACGCGGCTCATGTCCGTCCTCGTGGGCTGGAGCCTCGAGGACTCGCTCGAGACCTCCGATACGATGCGCGCGCGGGGCTGGTCGAGGTACCGCAAGCGCAGCGTGTACCGGCGACGTGCGTTCAAGAGCCGTGACGCCGCGGCGCTTTGCGTCGTTGCGGCGCTTTCCGTCTTGGACGTGGCCATCGCCGTGCAGATGGTCTCGTCGTTCTCGTTTTACCCGACGATGACCCCGCTCGCCTTCGACCCACGCTACATCCTGTACGCGTTGCTGTTCGCGCTGCCGTCACTCGTCACGTGTTGGGAGGCATGGAAATGGAGATAGAGGAGCGGGCCTGGGCCCTCGAGCTTGCGGACTTCGGCTTTGCCTATCCCGAGAGCGCACCTGTGCTCTCCCATCTCGATTGGGAGGTGGCGCAGGGGTCGTTCACGTTGCTCGTCGGCTCGACGGGGAGCGGAAAGACGACGCTGCTGCGCTGCGCGAAGCCCGAGATATCGCCGGCAGGCACCAGAAGCGGCGTGCTGCGGGTGTTTGGGCACGAGCCCGAGCGGGCGAGCGGCTACGACGCGACGCTCGAAGTCGGCTACGTCTCCCAGCATCCCGGCAACCAGCTCGTGTGCGATACGGTCTGGCACGAGCTCGCGTTTGGGCTCGAGAACCTGGGGCTTGCGCCCGAGGAGATGAGCCGGCGCGTTGCGGAGGTGGCGCACTTCTTCGGCATCGAGCCGTGGATTGCGCAGAAGACCGCGGAGCTCTCGGGTGGCCAGGCGCAGATCGTCAACCTTGCCGCGGCGCTTGCCATGCGACCGCGGCTGCTGCTGCTGGACGAGCCCACGGCCCAGCTCGACCCCGTCGCATCGAAGAACTTCGCGCATGCGCTCTTCCGCATCAACAGAGAGCTCGGCATGACCGTGGTGATCGCCACGCATGAGCCCGAGATCATGGCGAGCTACGCGACCGATGCCGTACGGCTCGGCACCGAGGGACTTGCACCGTGCTCCCTCGAAGAGTTCGAGGGCACGGCGGCGGGATGGCCGCAGGTCCGCGACCGCGCGACCGCGTGGCTCGACCGTCAGCGAGCGAATCGACAGGGCGGCGCTGCACCCCTGCACGCTGGGCGTGCCTTTGACCCCGCGATAATCCTGGACGATGCCTTCATGCGCTACACGCGTGAGAGCAGGTGGATCCTCTCGGGTTTCGACGCCACGTTTGCGGCGGGGCGCATCTACGCCATCGTCGGCGGGAACGGCTGCGGAAAGTCCACGCTCCTGCGCGTGATAGCCGGCGTGTTCAAGCTCGAGCGCGGCAAGCTGACCAGCCCGCAGCGCTCGTCGCAGGTGCTCTTGCCGCAGGATCCCAAGGCGCTTTTCGTCTGCGATTCCGTTCAGGAGGAGCTTGCGGAATGGCAGCCGGGATGCGGCTACGCGCAAGCCGAGATCGACAGGCTGCTTGCGGAGTTCGGGCTGTCGGGCATGGAGCAGCGTCATCCCTACGACCTCTCGGGCGGTCAGCAGCAGCTGCTCGCGTTTGCGAAGGTCCTGCTGACGAAGCCGCGCCTCCTGCTGCTGGACGAGCCGTCGAAGGGCCTTGACGCCCGGGCGAAGGCGGTGGTCGCCTCGAAGCTGCGCGCGTGCGCGGATGCCGGCGCGACGGTCGTCATGACCACGCACGACCTGCCCTTTGCCGCGCTGGTCGCAGACACCACGTACATGATGTTCGACGGCGCCTGTGCGTGCGCGCAGCCGACGGGGGAGTTTTTCGAGGGAAACCTGTTCTACCGCCCGGTGCCAGACAGCTTCTCTCGCCTGCTCGCCGCCTGGAGCACGCAGGAAGACGGGCGGGCATGATGGAACGAGTCTTCAGGGCGCTCGAGGTCCCCGCGCTCGTCATGGCCCCGGTGGTGCTGGTCTTGTGCGCGGTAGTCGCATATGACCAGGCGGGAGTGATCTCCATGGTGGCGGTCTGCCTCACCATCGCCGTCATGTTCGGCTCGTTCGAGGTGTCGAGGCCTCCCCTCAGGCAGATTATGCCCACGGTGGTCCTCGCCGCGCTTGCCGCGGCAGGACGCATCCTGTTTGCCCCCATCCCCGACGTCAAGCCAGTGTCGGCGGTGTGCATACTGGCCGGAGCGGTCTTTGGCAGGCGGCAGGGGTTTCTCGTCGGGGCGATTGCGGCACTGGTCTCGAACTTCTTCTTTGGGCAGGGCGCATGGACCCCCTGGCAGATGTACGCATGGGGGCTCGTCGGCTATCTGGGCGGCGTGCTCGCCGACCATGGCGCGTTTCGCCACCGCTGGGTGCTCTACGCATGCGGGCTTGCGTCGGGCTACCTGTACGGCGTCCTGCTCAACGCCTGGTATATCGTCGGATTCGTGCACCCCATCACCTGGGAGAGCATCCTGCTCGCGCTTTCCGCCGCGCTGCCGCTCGACAGCGTGCACGGCGTTGCCACGGTCGTCTTTTTGCGCATCGTCTACGTGCCCTGGGAGCGCAAGCTCAGGCGCATCAAGAAAAAGTACGCCCTGGCCGAGCGCTCCGACGCTGCGGCGGGATGGGCACCGGGCTCTCCTAGGGGCACGCGGACAGAAGAGGCGGAGTGAACATGACCCAGTTCTACTTTTCAGACCTGCTCGCTGAGGAGGAGATGCGAGGCCTGCTCACCCAGACCGGTGCGGGCTTCGAGAGCATCCTCTTTTCCGTGGCAGACAACCTCGACGATTTCGATGCCACGCTCGAACTGGAGCGAAAGCGGCAGGAGCGCCTCGGGCATCCGCCGCTTTCGCTGCACGGCCCGTTTCTCGACCTGAACCCGATGGCCTTCGATTCGTACGTGCGCAAGGCGACCATGACGCGCTTCGACCAGGCGTACGAGGCGGCCCTCGCGCTGGGGGCCGAGCGCGTCGTCTTCCACAGCTGCATGATCCCGAGCGTCTACTTTCTTCAGGGCTGGGCGGAGCGCATGGTCGAGTTCTGGCTCGAGTTCTTCGAGGGGAAGGCGGGCGTCCAAGTCTGCATGGAAAACGTGCTCGACCGGGAAGCCGCGCCGCTTGCGGAGGTGGTTCGCGGAGTGGGGCGCCCCGATTTTGGCGTATGCCTCGATGTCGGGCACGCGCACTGCTACTCCGACCTGTCGCTCGATGCCTGGATGGATGCCCTCGAGGGCGTCGTCTCGCATGTGCACCTGCACGATAACGACGGTTCGCGCGACCAGCACCGCGGGCTTGGCAGGGGCACGATCGACTGGGAGCACGTGATCGCGCGCCTGTCGTCGGAACATCCCGCGGCAACGTGGACGGTCGAATGCGCGAATGCCGAAGAGGCGCTCGAATCCTGGGGCCGCTGGGCATCTCTTGCGGCGCGCTGATGCCCTGACATGCGCCTGCCCCACAGCCAGGTAGAGAATCCCCCATGCTATGATTTCGTGGACAGACCTCCACCTGAAAGGCCCTCCATGGAATCGTTTGAGCTTGTCTTGGTGCTGCTTGCCTGCGTCATCATCGCCGCGGTGGCCGAGCGCGTGGTTCGCCATGTGTCACTGCCGCTCGTCCAGATCGTCATCGGGTTGGCCGCCGCGCTGGTCGTGCCGCATGTGGCCGAGGTCCACATCGATTCGGAACTCTTCTTGGTCCTGTTCATCGCGCCGCTGCTCTTCAACGAGGCGCGCGAGTCGAGCAAGCGCGAGCTGTGGAACAACCTGCCCTCGATCCTCTCGCTGGCAATTGGCCTCGTGGTCATCACCGTGCTCGTGGTCGGGTTCGCCCTGCACTGGATGGTGCCCTCGATTCCGCTGGCTGCGGCCTTTGCCTGCGCGGCGGCGCTCGGTCCTACCGATGCCGCTGCGGTCGGGGCACTGGGCTCCACCGTCTCGCTCACCAAGCGCCAGAAGATCCTGCTCTCGGGTGAGTCGCTCATCAACGACGCGTCGGGCGTCGTGTGCTTCCAGTTTGCCATCGCCGCAGCGGTGACCGGCGCGTTTTCCGCGGCCGATGCCGGCGTCACGTTCCTCGTGCTCTTCTTCGGCGGCATCGCGTTTGGCATCGTCGCGGGTTTTGCGGCGTTCTTCTGCATCACGTTGCTGCGCCGTCGCGGCTTCGAGAACAACATCGTCCACGTGCTCTACGAAGTCTTCACGCCCTTCGTCGTCTTTCTACTCGCGGAGGAGCTGCACGTGAGCGGCATCCTGGCCGTCGTTGCGGCGGGCCTGGTCATGGCGCGTCACACGCCGCGTCTCACCACCACGTCGCAGGCCAAGCTCAACCTCGTGTCCAACGGCTTTTGGGAGATCATCGTCTATGTGATCAACGGCGTCATCTTCGTCATGCTGGGCATGCAGCTCCCGCAGGCGGTGTCGCCCGGCATGAGCGATGGCTACGGCCCGCTGCAGTTGCTCGGCGTCATCCTGGCGGTTACGCTGCTCGTCATGCTCGTGCGCTTCGCGTGGGTCTCGGCAACCGAGCTCATGCACGTCGACCCGGCCACGGGGCAGCGGGGGACCTCCCATACGGCGCGCACGCTCAAAGAGGCGCTGGTCACGACGATCGCGGGGCCCAAGGGGGCGGTGACGCTCTCCATCATCTTCACCATCCCGCTCACGCTGGAATCCGGTGCGCCCTTCCCCGAGCGCAGCTTCATCATTCTCGTCACAGCCGGCGTCATCCTGTGCACGCTCGTCATCGCCGACCTCACGCTGGCGCGCCTGGCGCCCAGCGAGCACGTGGGCGCGACCGAGGAAGAGCTCAGGCGCGCGGAGGTCGCGGTCCTCGGCAACACCATCGCCGAGCTCGAGTCGAAGATCGCCCAGGGCACGCACCCGGAATTCGAGCCGGCGACGCGCGTGGTGCTGGGCAGCTACCGCACGCGCCTCGTCAGGGCGCGGCTCGAGATGGGGCAGTGCGGGGATGTGCTGGGCACGCTCGTGCGCGAGGTGCTCGTACGGCAGCAGCAGCGTGCCGACGAGCTGGAGGCGGAGATCCTCGAGCAGACGTCTGCCAAGTCGGCGGCTCCGTATTATGCGCTGTTAAGGAGGATTCGCGGCTCGCTGGGCTACTACGAGAAGGGAGCCAAGGTGGGGCCGCGCGGGGGCGGGCTCAAGGGCAAACTCCACATCTACCGCTTCGCGCTCAACCCGCACAAGGTGACGGACGAGAAGGCGGAGCTCATGTACTACCAGACCTGCCTGTTCGCCATCGAGCTCGAGCGCGTTGCCCTCGAGTATCTGGGCGGGGTCGTTGAGCAGGCGTCTGCGGCGGGCGACGAGCTCACCGCAAAGGCGGCGCGCACGCTCATCGAGGAGCATCAAAGCATCGAGCAGACGCTGCAGGAGCGCGTGGGCTATTCGGGCGAGCAGCCGGGCGTGGGCGCGGGCAAGATGTTCGACCCGTCGACCTGCGTGCTGAGCGAGCAGTTCCGCCTCTCGCGCGAGTACATCGAGATGATCACCGCGGGCGCGCTTTCCATCGAGCTCGACAAGATCGGAGAGCTGCAGGGGCGGGGAGAGATCGACGAGGACATCGCCCAGCAGCTGCGCCAGAACGTCTACGTGCTCCAGATGAACGCCGAGGCGGATTAGCGGCTGCCGGCAAGACGAGTTGCATGGGGGGGTGCTGAAAAGATGGCGCCCTGCTGGGCAGAGCCCGAGCAAAGATGAAAGTGCGGCAGCTCCAGTGTGGGCGCCATCCGTCCAGGATTCTACGTGCTGTGGAAGTATTGTGTAGTCTTGTCTTTTTGCGCTTCTTGCCCCGGCCTCTCCCTTGCTGCAAATTGCGCGGGAAACGTGGCAGTGCCACAACTTTGGCGCACGCTGCGCGAAAACAGTGGCAGTGCCACACGTTTGCTGCAAACCGCGCGGGAAACGTGGCAGTGCCACACATGTGACGCAACGTGCGCGGGAAACGTGGCAGTGCCACAGCTTTGGTGTTTGCTGCGCGGGAAACGTGGCAGCGCCACACACCCTGAACGCAACGCGTGGGATGCGTGGCACTGCCACACACCCCACGCATCAGGGGAGGGGGTTATTGAAGCACGATGTCGGTGATCTTCATCGGGACGGGCGTGGCGAGGCAATCGTGCACGGGGCAGCGCGACTCGACGAAGTGGACGAACTTCTTTGCTTCTTCATCGCTCGCATTGCACTTGATGTGGGGGACGAGCCGAATTTCCTGGAAACCGGGGCGTGCGTCTGGATTGTTTCCCATGAACCCGTC
>JBJEHP010000010.1:0-4470 GCA_051876145.1 Coriobacteriales bacterium
TGCAGCGTCTGCAGCCTTCTTCGTGGTGCGGCGCGTGCGCTTCTTGGGAGCGGGCTTTTCCTCCCCCTCGGCGACGAGCTCGAGCTGCTCGGTGGCAGCCTCGGCGTCTGCGGCCTTCTTCGTGGTGCGGCGCGTGCGCTTCTTGGGGGCCGGCTTTTCCTCTGCAGCCTCGTCTGCCTTCGGCGCCTGCGCTGCCTCGTCGGCAGCCGGCGCAGCAGCCGTCTCATCGGATGCGGCCTTCTTTGCCGCGATCTTGCGCGTCGTCGTCTTTCTCGTCGTCGTGCGCTTTGCCGTGGTCTTCTTTGCGGTCGTGGTCTTCTTGGCCGCGGGAGCCGCCTCGTCTGCCGGCGCATCCTGCTCGGCAGGTGCCGCGTTCTCGGTCACTTCCGCCGTCGCGTCCGCAGCGCTTTTCGCGCGCGTCCTGCGGGTCCTCTTCGGGGCCGCCTCGGGAGCCTCTTGCGAGGGTGCTGCGTTGTCTACGGCCTGCTCGGCCGTAGGCTCTACAGTTTCGCTCATCGTTATTTAACCTTCTCCCAATCGGCCTTGAACTTGGCAAGCCCCTGGTCGGTCAGCGGATGCTTGATGCACTTCTTCATCGCAGCGTATGGGACGGTCGCGATGTCCGCGCCCATGAGGGCGGCCTGCGTGACATGGTTTGCCGAGCGGACCGATGCGGCGATGATCTCGACCTCGTGGCCGAAGTCGTAGTTCTTGACAGCCGTGACGATGTCCTCGAGCTGGCCGAGGCCGTCTTCCGCGATGTCGTCGAAACGGCCGATGAACGGGCTGATGTAGCGAGCTCCGGCGCGTGCGGCGAGCAGCGCCTGCGGGACGCTGAAGACGAGCGTCATGTTGACGTCGATGCCCTCGCTCGAAAGCGTGCGGGTCGCAGCAAGGCCCTCGACGCAGACGGGGATCTTGACGACCATGTTGTCTGCCAGCGCCGCGAGCTTGCGCCCCTGCTCGACCATGCCGTCACGGTCTTCTGCCGTGACCTCGCCGCTGACCGGGCCGTCGACCAGGTCGCAGATCTTCTTGAGGTGCCCCTCGAAGTCCTCGAGCTTGCCGCCCGTGCGCGCATACAGGCTCGGGTTCGTGGTGACGCCGGCAAGCGCACCCCACGAAGCGACCTCTTCGATCTCGGAAAGATCGGCGGTATCCAGGAAGAATTTCATTGTTCCTTCTTTCTCAACGATTGATGCCCATATGCTTCATCATCCGAGTTATCCGATTGAAAACACGTCATGTGCGAACCAGACGTTCGAGAGGGGATTTGCATATGAAAGGAATAGCAAAGACCCGCTGAGCAGGTCTTCATTAGTTGTTTCACTATAACACGACGTTAATCGCGCTACAATAGGCCCGAATTGAACCTGCTGAATGGGAGTCCGTATGTCGATACCGCGCTTTTTCATGGAGAGCAACATGCCACAGGGCGATGTTGTCACCCTCCCCTTCTCCGATAAAGAGGCACACCATATCGTCGTCCGCCGCATCGAGCCGGGCGAGCACATCGCCGCGTGCGCCGCAGGCGGCAACTGCTGGGAAGTCGAGATCGTCTCCGTGAGCAACGAGGGCATCGTCGGCCGCCCGCTCGGCAAGATGCCCGTCGAGCACCTCCCCAACCTCACGCTCGTCCAGGGCATCTCCAAGGGCGATCGCATGGGACAGACCATCAGGCAGACCACCGAGCTCGGCATTCAGCGCATCATCCCGTTCTTGTCGGAGCGCACCGTCGTGCGTCTCGCCGTCGACGAGCGCGGCCGCAAGGGCTCGCGTTGGCGCCGCATCGCGCTTTCCGCGGCAAAGCAGTCCGGCCGCAGCATCCTGCCCATCGTCGACGACCCGACGCCCCTCGAGGACATCTGCAGGGAGCTCGCAGATTTCGACCGTGTCGTCATCGCCTGGGAAGAGGCCGACAAGGACCCCGACAACAACCCGCTGTCCGTCTCGGACGCACTTGCCGACATGGGCAAGGACAACCGCGTCGCGCTCATCATCGGTCCCGAAGGCGGGCTTTCCGTCAACGAGGTCGAGGCGTTCAAGGCGCTCGGCGAGCACGTGAAGGTCGTCACGCTCGGCGATCTGATCTTGCGCACCGAGACCGCCGGTACCGTCGCCACCGCCCTGTGCATGTACGAGCTCGGCGGGCTCGGCAACCACGCGAAATAACAGCGCCACATACCCGTGCCGCAGTTTCACATCCACACGCTCGGCTGCAAGGTGAACCGCGCAGAGTCCGAGACCATAGCCGCCGCCCTCATCGACGCCGGATGGACGCAGTGCGCGGCGGAATCTGCCGACGTCGCCATCGTCAACACCTGCACGGTCACCGGCGAGGCGGACACGAAGAACCGCAAGATCATCCGCGGGCTGCTCAAGGCGGGTGCCGCGCACGTCATCGTGACGGGCTGCGCCATCAACATCGCCTCCGACCACTACGCGGAGCTTAGCGAGGCAGTCGTCTGCGAGCCCGACAAGGCCGCGTTGCCCCGCACCGCGCAGCTGCTCGTCCAGGGCGAGCAGGCGCATACAGAAGATGCACCAGCCCCGCACACCGAAGCGCCGGATACCGCGAATGCAGCTGAGCCCGCGGAGCTCAACTTCGAGCAGGCGCCCCGGCTCAGCACCGATGCCGAGTCCATGAGGATGCTCAGCCGCACGGGAGAGGGCTTCCGCACGCGCGTGGACGTCAAGATCCAGGACGGCTGCAACAACGCATGCACGTACTGCATCGTGCACGTCGCCCGCGGCAAGGCGCGCTCGATCCCGGCAAGCCAGATCATCGGCGAGGTCGGAAGCATCGCCAACACCGGCACGCGCGAGGTCGTGCTCGTGGGCATCGACTTAGGCGCCTACGACGACAACGGGCTCGACTTGGCCGACCTGATGGAGATCTTGCTGCAGCGCACGGGAATCGGGCGCCTGCGCATCTCCTCGATCGAGCCGCAGAGCCTGAAGCCCTCGCTGATCACGGCGCTTGCCACCTCGGGTGGCCGCATCTGCCGACATCTCCACCTGTGCCTGCAATCGGGCTCCACGAAGGTGCTCGACGAGATGGCACGTAATTACACCGCTGATGAATTTCTCGACCTCGTCGCACAGCTCAGGGCTCAGGTGCCCTCGATCGCGCTCTCGACCGACGTCATCGTCGGGTTCCCGGGCGAGACGGACGAGGACTTCGCCCAGACCTGCAAGGTCATCGAGCAAGCGCGCTTCATGCGCCTGCACGTCTTCCGCTACTCGAAGCGCGCCGGAACGCCCGCTGCCGCACGCCCCGATCAGATTCCCCCGCAGGTCATGGCCGAACGCGCGAAGACGCTGCGAGAGCTCGGCGCCAGGCTCGCGCTCGAGGACATGCACAAGCGCCTGGGTACCGTCGAGCAGGTGATCGTCGAGCGCCCCGGCATCGGCACCTCCGAGTCGTACCACAAGGTCCTCGTGCCAATAGACCTTGCACCGGGACTCCTGCTGCCGATGGAGCTCGCAGATATCGACGAGGGGCAAAACGCCTTTTCCGCGCGCGTGCAATAGCACAGCACACATCCACGCATACAGGCCGCAAGAGATTAGATAAGGGCAGGAGTCTTAGACCCCTGCCCTTTTTGCTGCATCCATACTCCCCTGCCGCTGTGGACTGCGCCATCCTCTCGCAGAGCATCATCGATGCTCCAACCCAAATGAAAAGGGCCACCCTCACGGGCGGCCCTTTTCGAATCAAGTGGAAGCGTAGAGCTTATTTGATCGTATCGGACAGTTCGACGACAAGTTCGAACCACTCGATTTCCGACTTCAGGAACGCCGCATTCGGATCGTCATCCTTAAGGTCTGCAAGCTGTTCCTTCATCTCGTCGATGTGGATACGAATCTCGGTGCTGTCAAGCTCCTCGGCAGCAGCTGCACGATCAGCCAAAACGGTGACATGATCGGCGCCGACCTGTGCGTAACCCCCAGCGATGATGTAGCGCAGGGGCTCTTTGCCATCGTGCTCGGTCACACGGACACTGCCGGCCTTCAACGTCGTCACAACGGGCTCGTGCTGTTCGTACACGCCCATCTCGCCTTCAGAGGCGGGGATGACGACGAAGTTTGCCTCAGCGGAAAAGATCCTGCTCTCAGGGGTCACGATTTCACATTGCAGTGCCATATCGACCTACCTCTAAGCGAGTTCCTTGGCTGCCTCGAGTACGTCCTCGATGGCACCCTTGTTACGGAATGCCTGCTCGGGAACGTCGTCGAGCTCGCCATCGATGATCATCTTAAAGGAGCGAACCGTGTCCTCGACCTTGACGTAGACGCCATCGACACCGGTGAACTGCTTTGCGACGTGGAACGGCTGGCCCAGGAACTGCTGAACCTTACGCGCACGGGAAACCGTGAGTTTCTCCTCCTCGGAAAGCTCGTCCATACCAAGGATGGCGATGATGTCCTGCAGGTCCTGATAGGCCTGGAGGATCTCCTGAACCTTGA
>JBJEHP010000011.1:0-4460 GCA_051876145.1 Coriobacteriales bacterium
AGAAGATCAGGCGCGCGATTATCTCGCTTACCGACAAAAGCGGTATCGAGGATTTTGCGCGTGCGCTCGTCGACGAGTTTGGCGTAGAGATCATCAGCACGGGCGGAACGGCTAAGGTGCTCGAGGAGGCTGGCATTCCCGTCACCCCGATCGAGGACTACACGGGATTCCCCGAGATGATGGACGGGCGCGTGAAGACGCTGCACCCCAAGGTCCATGGTGGCCTGCTCGCGCGCCGCGACCTCGAAAGCCACATGAAGGACGCCGCCGATAACGGCATCGGCATGATCGACATGGTCGTCGTCAACCTGTACGCCTTCGAGGCGACCATCAACAAGCCGGGCGTCGAGTACCAAGATGCGATCGAGCACATCGACATCGGAGGCCCCTCCATGCTCCGCTCCGCGGCCAAGAACCACGCATCGGTCACCGTCGTGACCGACCCCGCGAGCTACGACGCGATCCTCGACGAGATGCGCGCCAACGACGGCGCCACGACGCTTGAGACGCGCAAGAAGCTCGCCCTCGAGGTCTTCCGCACCACGAGCTACTACGACAACGCCATCTACACCTGGATGTACAGCCAGATCGAAGGCGACGACGCGCTCGCCGACGACAAGCGCATCATGCTCGAGAAAGGCGCCCACCTGCGCTACGGCGAGAACCCGCACCAGTCCGCCGCGTTCTACCGCCTCAAGACGCCGGGCAAGCCCGACAATCCGGCCGATGCGTTCACGCTTGCCAACGCCGTCAAGGTCCAGGGCGAGAAGGACCTGAGCTACAACAACTACCTCGACACGGACGCCGCCTGGTCGTCGGTGCGCGAGTTCGGCACCGACAAGCCGGCCTGCGTCATCATCAAGCACCTCACGCCGTGCGGCATCGCCGTCGCGGACACGCAGCTCGACGCCTACCAGCGCGCGTTCGAGTGCGACTCCGTCAGCGCCTTCGGCGGCGTCATGGCGTTCAACTGCAAGGTCGAGGCGGCGACGGCTCGTCAGATCGTCGAGCAGAACAAGCAGTTCATCGAGGTCGTCATCGCCCCTGACTACGAGGACGAAGCGCTTGAGGTCTTCGCGCAAAAGAAGAACGCGCGCATCCTCAAGACCGGCGGCATCAACCCCGCGGGCGGCACCTACGATATCCGCAGCATCGAGGGCGGCGTCGTCATCCAGTCCACGGATGCCGTGACCGAAGACCCCGCGACCTTCACCGTCCCGACCAAGACGCAGCCGACCGACGAGCAGCTCGACGAGCTGCTGTTTGCGTGGCGCTGCTGCAAGTGCATCAAGTCCAACGCGATCGTGCTCACGAAGGGGCACGCCACCGTGGGCATCGGCGGCGGCCAGCCCAACCGCGTCAACTCCGCGCGCATCGCGGTCAAGCAGGCGGGCAACAAGGCCGAGGGCGCGGTCGTGGCAAGCGACGCATTCCTGCCCTTCCCCGATACGCTCGAGGTCATCCGCGATGCCGGCTGCACGGCGCTCATCCAGCCCGGCGGCTCCATCCGCGACGACCTGTCCATCGAGTGTGCCGACGAGGCGGGCATCCCGATGGTCTTCACGGCGCATCGCCACTTCCGCCATTAATCTGCACTGCATACCCTTTAGCATGTCCGGGGCCGCACCTCTGCGCGGCCCCGCGCTTTGTGAGGAGACACACGCCCTATGAGCGATACCGAAGACAAGATTCCGTTCAACCTGGTAGGCGCACAGGACGACGCCGACCCGGCAAACATCGCGCGCGAGGAGCTCGCCGAGCGCGAGGCGATTTCGCTGGAGGAGTGGTCCAAGCGCAACCTGCCCGACCACAAGATTACGTTCCGCTGGCGCTACGACAACAAGAAGATCCAGTTGTACGAGCGTCGCCTGCACTCGCTGGCAAGCTTCAACGTCGGGCCGGCCATCCAGGCGTGGGCGCGCTCGCGCATGGAGTGGATGCGCGACGAGAAACTGTTCGAGCTGCCGGACGGGGTACTCGTGTTCTCCATCGACCCCGAGGCCGACATCGACATCCAGCTCGAGCCGCAGCGCGAGGCACCGACGTTCACCATCGACGACCTCGAGTGGGTGGGTGACGAGCTCGACGGCAGCGACCTTGCAGGTAGCGTGTGGGTTGCCCGCAATGGCGAGCTCTCCATCTTCCCGCAGCCCATCCGCCATGCGGCCGACACGCTCGTGCGCGACCTCGCCCAGGCGTTCGGCCTGCAGATCGTGGATGCGCACCTGACGCCGACCGACCTCGAGGACGCGGAGATCTTCCACGTGAGCGACGAGTTCGGCATCATCGGCTGCGAGGGCAAGGGCGGCCCGGTCACCGACAAGATGGCGCAGAGCTTCGACAAGCTGTGGGCACTCAAGTAGCATCGACGCATAGAGGGCGATAGATGCGATGCGCGCGGCACGTCCGTGAGCTGCAGGGCTGCGTGTGGCTTGTACGGCTTGCGGAACCGGCAGGTGCCCAGCGCAATCGATGCCGCCGCCCGTTTGGATATCGTATAGAATTCGCATAGCGTAGTCGTCAACGAAGGAGCAGCCGTGGCGCTTGAACCAGAGCACGTTGTAGAGACCATCCAGATGGTGACGCAAGATCACCTCGACATCCGCACCATCACCCTCGGGTTGAACCTGCGCAGCTGTGTTCACGAGGACATCAACGTCATGGCGCAGCGTGTCTACGACCGCCTGACCATGGCGGCCGAGAAGCTCGTGCCCACGGCCGAGCAGCTCGAGCGCGAGTACGGCATCCCGATCATCCACAAGCGCATCGCCGTCACGCCCATCGCAGAGATCTGCGGCGCGACCAAGGCGGAAGACCTGACGCCTATCGCCATCGCGCTCGACAACGCCTCCAAGGAGGTCGGGGTCAACTTCGTGGGCGGCTTTACCGCACTGGTCCAGAAGGGCGCGAGCGACAGCGACCGCCGTCTGATCGACAGCATCCCGCACGCGCTTTCGGTCACCGACAACGTCTGCTCGAGCGTCAACATCGGCTCGACGCGCGCCGGCATCAACATGGACGCGGTACTGCGCATGGCGCAGGTCGTGCGCGAGTGCGCCGAGGTCACGGCCGACCGCGACTCCATCGCATGCGCCAAGCTCGTCATCTTCTGCAACATGGTGCAGGACAACCCGTTCATGGCGGGCGCGATGCACGGCTCGGGCGAGGCCGACGAGGTCATCAACGTGGGCGTTTCCGGTCCGGGCGTCGTGCATGCGGTCATCGCCAGCATGCCCAAGGACGCCTCGATCATGGAGGTTGCCGAGGCCATCAAGGCGACCACCTTCAAGATCACCCGCGCGGGCGAGCTCATCGCGCGCGAGGCGGCAAAGCGCCTGGGGTACCAGAAGGGCATCCTCGACCTCTCGCTCGCGCCGACTCCTGCGCGCGGCGATTCCGTGGCAGACATCATCGAGTCCATCGGCGTGGGGCAGGTTGGCGGCCCAGGCACGACGGCAGCGCTCGCGCTGCTCAACGACGCGGTCAAGAAGGGCGGCGTCATGGCGAGCTCAAGCGTCGGCGGCCTGTCGGGCGCGTTCATCCCGGTCAGCGAGGACGCGGGCATGATCAAGGCAGCCGAGGACGGCACGCTGTGCATCGAGAAGCTCGAGGCCATGACGAGCGTGTGCTCGGTTGGTCTGGACATGATCGCGATTCCCGGCGACACGACCGTCGAGGCGATTGCGGGCATCATTGCCGACGAGTCTGCCATCGGCCTCATCAACAACAAGACGACGGCGGTCCGCGTCATCCCGGCAGTGGGCAAGAAGGCGGGCGACACGCTCGAGTTTGGCGGGCTTTTGGGCAGTGCGCCCATCATGGCGGTCAACACCCATGCGGGCACGGTCTTCGCGCACCGCGGTGGACGCTTCCCCGCGCCGATCAACTCGCTCAAGAACTAGCTTAGCACGCGGCGGGTGCCACGAGGCTGCGTGAGGCTGCCGCGGGAACCTGCAAGGGCGACGGATTTTGGGTAGAATCCGTCGCCCTTGCTGCCGTCTGCGGCGAAATCCGTCTCCTTCGGGCGCTCCCGTGGCATGCCGGCGCTCCAGCTGCCGTGAGGCCTCCCGAGGGCGACGTGCAGACGCGCCGGCTGCCGCGAAACCTCGCGAAGGCGAACGCGTCGTCAGGCAGCGGGGATGGGCCGTTCCCCCTTGCCGCCTCTCGTGGCGTGAGCTCTCTCCCTTGATACATTTCGTGGCGGAAGGTGTCCCCCTTGATACATTTCGTGGGGGAAGGTCTCTCCCTTGGTGCGTCCTGCGGCGGGGAGCGTCTCCCTCGGCGTCTTCCGCGGCACACCCCGCCCTCGGCTGCCGCGGGACCCTGCAAGGGAGACGCTTTCAGGCCCGAATCCGTCACCCTCGGCCCCATCCGCGGCGAAATCCGTCTCCCTCGGCACCTTTCAAGTCAAGTCCATATCTGTGTGTAAATTCGCAACCGCCCCTTCCGGTCCTTTCTAC
>JBJEHP010000012.1:0-16781 GCA_051876145.1 Coriobacteriales bacterium
GGAGGAAAGCCGTGTTCAGCTATCTAGGCGTGGAGTACCCGAACATCTTGATCGTCTCGCGAGACGACATGCCCGCGGACATCCCCAGCGGCGCATCGTTTTGCGAGTACCACCCGACGAGGCACCTCGAGCCGTACGAGACACTCGTGAAAGCCGCGTTTGACGACCCTGCGAAAACCGTCGTCATCGTCTGCGAGAGCAAGATGTGGATAGAGGATGCGACGTTCGAGGCATCGTCCCTTGCCTACGCTCACTTCAATCCCCCGCACGATGATGCCGGCATAACCGATGAGCGCCCCGCGACAGCGCTCGAGACCCCGCTTGGGACGATCAAGGTCACCGATACCGCCGGAAACGCAATCGAATTCGGCATCGTCGACCTCCACGACGAGTTCCCCTGCTTCGGAGACGACGGGCACATCACCCACATCGTCACAAGCGAGGGACTACACGGCATCATCCTCGACCTGACCAAACTGGAGCTGGGCAAGACGTACCGCCTGCATCTCGACGGCCCGCGCCTCAAGGTGTTCTGCCGTGACGGCGACAACGTCGTGCTCGGCGCCGTCGCGAACGGCCGCACGTTCGCGCTGAGTGCACTCGACCTCAACGTCGGACTCGACTTCCGCAAACCCGCCGACCGAGCGGAGTTCGTCGGCTGGCGCCTGCAGCTGCCCAAGGGGCGCATGCCAAACGGGTTCTCGTTCACGTTGCTCGACCGCCGGGCGCCCGAGATGCCCGTCTTCCTGGGCTGGGTCGAGGGCATCGATTCCGACGCGCGCGAGGCGATGGAGAACTTCGTCATCGCCTAGCGCCAAAATGGCACGATACCCACGGCCCCAAAACTGCAAATTGGGGACTGTCCCCTTTTTGCAACCGCCTCACGTCACAAAACTGCAAATTGGGGACTGTCCCCTTTTTGCACTTTTTGCAGTTCGATGGTGCGGGTGGCGAGGCGCTCGAGGAGCGCTTCGGAGTGGGTGACCAGCACGAGGCCGACGTCGCGGCTCTTGCAGTACTCCAGCAGGAACTCCCAGATCTGCACCTGCGTGACGGCATCGAGCATCGTCGAGATCTCGTCGGCGATGATGAAGCGCGGCGCGGCGCTCAGCGTGCGCGCGAGGCAGCAGCGCTGCAGCTCGCCGCCCGAGAGCTCGTGCGGGAAGCGGTCGAGCCATTCGTCGCGCACCCCCAGCCCGTCGAGTAGCTCCGCAGGCACGGGCGCTGCCTCGCCGATCGATTTCCGGATGCGCACGTAGGGGTCGAGCGCCTGCTCGGGGTGCTGCCACACGAGCTGCACCGGGTTGGGCTTGCCGGCACGTGCGCGCCCGGGCTCCCCGTCCAGCGTCACCTCTCCCGCATCCGGCTCGAGGTACCCCGCAAGAATCTGGCACAGCGTGCTCTTGCCAAAGCCCGACGGCGCACGCAGCGCGACGCGCTCGCCTCCCCGCACCGCAAGGTTCAGCCCCTCGAACAGCGCGGGCGCCCCCGCATACCCAAATGAGATATCTCGCGCTCGCAGCTCGCTCATCGCGCATCCTCCCCCACGTCGGCAAAGTCATGCGTCGGCAGCGCGTGCCACAGGCGGCGCGCGAACGCGGTCTCGAGCAGCGCGGGATCGTCGAAGCACGCGACGTCTGTCTCCTCGACGACCGTGCCGTCCCGAAACACCGCGACGCGGTCGGCGACGCGCAGCGCGAGCTCGATGTCGTGCGTGATGAGCAGAACGCCGCCGCCTGCATCCGCGAAGGCGCGGAAATCGTCCATCGCCTTGATGGCCAGCTCCAGGTCGAGCCCCGGCGTGGGCTCGTCGGCGATGATCAGGCGCGGGTCGGAGATGAGCGCCGTCGCGAGCAGCACACGCCGCGCCATGCCGCCCGACAGCTCGAACGGGTACAGGTCCTCGACCTCCGGCGCGAGCCGGTACTGCCTGAACAGCTCCGCGCGCCGCTCCTTGCTGCCGCCAATCTGCCTGCCGACCTTCATGAGCGGGTTGAGCGACTTGACGCTCTGCGGCACGAACGCGATCTCGCGGCCGCGGTGCCCCACGAGAGACGCTGCCGTCTGCAGCACGCCGTCGAAGTAGATGGTGCCGCTCACGCGCGCGTTGGGCTCGTACAGCCCCATGATCGCATCCGCGAGCAGCGTCTTGCCCGAACCCGACGCGCCCACGATCGCCACGATCTCGCCCACGTGCACGGCGATGCTCAAATCGTCGATGACCTTCGAGAACATGCGCTCGGACGAGAGCAGCCCCGCCTTGCGGTACATGTCGAAGCCGATGGACAGATGCTCCACCTGCAGCAGGTGGTGCCCGTGCTCATGCCGCGCACCGTCATGCGGCAAGTGCACGTGGTGATGGTGCTTGAACTCGCCCTCGTGGTCGTGCCCGGGCTCGTGACCTGCGCCGCGCTCCGCATCGCGCCCCTGGTCGACCGCCACGTCCTCGCTCGTTTCCAGCTCTCTTCTCATCGCTTCCCCGCCTTTCCCTACCGCTGCGCCTGATGCGGGTCGATCAGGCGGCGCAGGCACTGCCCTGCCGCGTAGAACAGCATGACCACGACGACGAGCGCAATGCCTGGGAAGAACGCGAGCCACCACATGCCAGACGACAGGTAGTTCATCGACTCGCTCAAGATGACGCCGATGGCGGGCATCTCCGGCGGCAGGCCAAAGCCCAGAAACGTGATTGCCGCCTCGTGCAAGATCGCATGCGGAAACAGCAAGATGAGCCCCACGAGGAACTGCGGGAACACGGCGGGCGCGATATGGTGCAGGGCAATCTTGAGCGGATGCACGCCCATCTGGCGCGCGATCGCGACGTAGCGGCTCTGCTTGACCTGCAGCACCTCGGCCCTGATGACGCGGCACAGGCTCGGCCAATGCGTGATGGCGACGCCCACGGTGACGCCCCAGAAGCCCTTGCCGAGCGCGTACGAGATGAGGATGAGCAGCACGATGTGCGGGATGCTCATCATGAGGTCGATAAGCCAGGTCACGACAGCATCGACCTTCTTGCCGCCGAGCGCCGCCGCCGTGCCCAACACGAGCGCGATGACCGACGACACGAACGCCGCGAGCAAGCCGATCCCGATGCTCGTCGACAGGCCCGAGACCGTGCGGACCAGCATGTCGCGCCCCAGGCGGTCGGTCCCGAAGAGGTGCGCGAGCGAGGGGATCTGGTTTTTCGCCGCGAGGTCCGTCGCCGTCGCCTGCGATGCGAGCAGTGCACCGGCAACCGCCACGACGACGAGCAGCGCAAAGCACACGGCCCCGGTCACGAGCGTGCGCGTGCGGTTGGCGCCGCGCAGCTTGACCGGCTCGTGGAACAGGTTTGCCTCGGTGTCGATCATACGGCGCCACCCCCTCGCTTGATGCGCGGGTCGACGACCTGGTAGAGGATGCTCGCGATGAGATTGCCGCCAAACACGATGACGGCGGACACGAGCGCGATGCCGACGAGCAGCGCCGCATCCCCGCCCGTGCCGGCGGTGACGGCCGCCTGCCCGAGCCCGGGATACGAGAAGACCTGCTCGACGAGCACCGAGCCGCCGAAGATCTCGGACACGGACGCGAACTGGAGCGTGATCGCCGGCAGCAGCAGGTTGCGCAGGCCGTGCACGCGCGCCGCCTCGCCCCTGCTCATGCCACGCGCTTGCGCGAAGCGGATGTAGTCGCTTTCCATGACGTCGATGGTCTTCTCGCGCGTGTGCAGCGCGATGTTTGCCACGCCCACGACCGACAGCGTGAGCGCGGGCAGGATGAGGTGGTAGGCCGAATCGAAAATCGTGACGTCGGCGGCGCTCTTGCCGATGGGCACCGAGAAGCCGAACGGGAACCAGCCGAGCCAAACCGAGAACACGATCAGCATGACGAGCCCAAACCAGAACGTCGGCGTGGACGCGAGCACGAAGCAGTAGCCCTTCACGAACTTGTCAAACGCCGAGCCCTGCTTGACGCCGGCGGTGACCCCCATCGCAAAGCCGATGACGCCGCTTAACACCCACGCGACGAGCATGAGCACGAGCGTGTTGAGCGAACGCGTCGCCAGCACCTCCGTCACCGGCGCGTTGAACCTGAGCGACACGCCAAAGTCCCCGTGCGCGGCGGCGAAAAGCCAGTTGAGGTAGCGCTGCCAGACCGGCAGGTTGCTCCCCCAGTACGCCGCGAGCTCCGCCTTCTTCTCGGGGCTCAGACCCGCGTAGGCGGCCTGGCCGACGTTTGCCTGCACCGGGTCGATGGGCGAGATGCCCACGAGAAAGAACGTCACGATGCTCACGGCGAACATGAGCACGACGAACTTGAGCAGATTTTTGCCGATGACCTGTGCCATATGCCCTTTCCCCGTAAGCCGGACCAAACCGCTTGTAAGACGAGTGCCCAGCCTACCACGACCACTGGTCGACGTTGTTGACGAGCGACCAGCCGTGCCCGTGAGGGTGCGGCTTCTGCTCGGCCACGTTCAGCCCCGAGCGCTTGAAGTAGAGGTGGTCGACGTTCGCGAGCCAGACCCACGACGCAGCTCCCTGCGGGGCCACGCCCTGCGCGCCATCCCACTGGGCCTTCTTCCACTCGTCGAACGAGTCTTCCACCTTCGTCTTGGCAAGCGCCGCGTCCAGGTGCGCGTCGACCGTCTTGTTCTCGTAGCAGGCGTAGTTGCCCGCGCTCTTGGAATACGTCAGGTTGTAGAGCTGTGTGGGGCTGTTGGCGCCCCACCCCCACACGATCGGGTCGCTGTACTGGTGGGCGTACAGGCCGGAGGCATCGGTCGTCCACGACGAGCCCGTGATCTTGACCTCGATGCCGAACTCGTTCATCTGGTTCATGAACTCGTTGGCGATGGCCTGGCGCACGGAATCGCTCGACGCGTAGAAGAGCTCGAGCGAGGCGCGCTCGCCGCCCTTCGCGTAGATGCCGTCGGCGCCCTTCTCCCAGCCGGCGTCGGTCATGAGCTTGGCCGCCGCCTCGAGGTCGGTGGCTACCTCCATGTCCTCGCTGCCCCACGGAAGCGAGTCGCACACGCTGTAGGCGACGGTCCCGTGGCCGTTCAAGACGTTGTCGACGAGCTTTTGGCGGTCGATGGCGCTGTTAATGGCCTTGCGGACCTCCTCGTGGCACGTGAGCGCGTTGCCCGCGGGGAAGGCCCCGTCGCTGCTGCTCTTTTCCGCACCGGGCGCGATGGTGGGCAGCGAGATGCCGCGGCAGTCGACGGTCGCGCAGCTCAGCAGCTCGTAGCCCTTGGGGGACTGGTCGGCGAGCGTCGCGGTCGTGTACGCGATGTCGACGCTTCCCGACTGCACGGCTGCCAACGCGGCGTCCTCGTCCATGAACAGCACCGTGAGGCGCTCCATCTTGGGAGCGTCTCCGTAGTAGTCCGGATTCGCCTTGAAGATGACCTGCTGCCCCTTGTCCCACTGCTCGAGCACGTAGCGCCCCGACCCGATGGGGTTTGCCCCGTAGGAGGTGGCGTCGTAGGCGTGCTCGGGCACGATGCCCACGACGGCGAGCGTGTAGAGCAGCGCGTTGAAGGGCTTGTTGAGCATGATGTCGACGTGCGTCGCGCTCGTGGCGGTGGCCTTGTCGACGTAGCTCAGGTCGAGTTCCGAGCCCTTGAAGGACTTGATGCCGTTGATGGTGAAGGCGACGTCTTGCGCCGTGAGGGGCTGCCCGTCGGAGAACTTGACGTCGTCGCGGATGTCAAACGACCAGGTCAGGCCATCGGAACTGCACGAATACGCCGTCGCGAGGTCGTTTTTGAAGTTGAGCTCGGTATCGGTGGTGACGAGCGTGGACTGCAGCAGCGGCTCGTGCACGTGCTCGCCGCAGCCCCACGAGTAGAAGGGATCGAAGCCCGCCTCGGGCTCGCTTTCTCTGGTCATGGCGACGATGACGCCGTTCGTGTCGGAAGGGCCCGCAGACGAGCCCCCGTTCGAGCACGCGCTCAGCACCCCGCCAAACGAGAGGGCGGCGGCGCTTGCGCCTGCGATCTTCAAGAACTCCCTGCGCGAAAAAGCCATGTTACTCTCCCCAGATTCGTAATATCGATTGGTGCATTCTACGACCCGAGTAACACGTCTTCAATATTTTTCACACCACGAATCGGGGAAGCGCCCCACATCAGGCGGGAAGGCGGGAGAGGAGCTTTTCGGCCACTTTGCCAAAGAGCGCGGCGAGCACCTGCTGGAACAGCACGCCGGCCATCACCGCGAACAGCGACGCGGGCGGGAAGTACTGCATCGCGAGCACCGCGCCGGCCGAGATGTTGCGCATGCCCGACTGGAACAGCATCGCCACGCCGCGGTCGCGCTTCTGCCTGAACACGTAGCCGAGCACCGCGCCCATGAAAAAGTTGAACGACGCGAACACCCCCACGAACACGAGCACGCCCGCGAGCTGCGGCGTCAGGTGGAACACGAAGTCGGAGATCGCCGAGGAGTTGGTCGCGATGATGACGACGAGCATGAGGCGCGCGAGCGGCATAAGCGACGTCGAGAGCGTGCGCGTCCCCAGCCCGTGCGTCGCCTCGTTGACGACGATCCCGACAAGCGACGGCACGACCACCATGTACAGCATGTCCAAAATCATGCCGAGCGCGTTGACCTCGACCACCGTCCCAAACAGCAGGTGCAGCGCGAGCGGGATGCTGAACGGCGAGACGAACACCGACACGAGCAGTGTCGCGAGCGCGATCGCGAGGTTGCCGCGATACATCGCCACCCACATGATGCTCGACGTGGCCACGGGCACGCAGTACTCGAGCACGACGCCTATGACGATGTCGGGGTCGGCGCCGAACAGCGCCGTGCCCACCAGAAACGCGATGACCGGCGACAGCACGTGCACGTACACGAGCGTGAGCACGATCGCGAGCGGATGCGCCACGGCGTCCTTCAGGCCGCGCAGCGTGATGCCGAGCGCGCTTTGAAACGACATGATGGCGAAGAACGTCGGCACCGCGGGCCGCAGCGGCGCGAAGACCTGCGGGAGCAGGATGCCCGCCGCCAGGCAGCACAAGACGATGACGACCATGTGCCGCCCGATGAAAACCCCGAGCCCATTCCAGACCCGTCCCGCACGCGAACCCATCGCACCACGCCTCTCTTGTCCGCCCGTTTCCTGCCTCAATCCACAGCCGCAGCTGCTTCTGCCTTCTACGGCCCCCTACCCGCCGTAATACGCGAGCAGCAGCCCGACGACGCCATCGTACGCGTTTTCCTGCAGGACCTGCGCCTGCGTGTCCCATCCCGCGTGCGAAACGTCCTGCGCCGGCTGCGCGAACAGCCCCTCGAGCGTCCCGTTCACCGAGTTCTCGTAGCGCTGCTCGCGCTCTTGGCCGTCGTAGGCCACATCGTCTCGCACCTGCGCGCTCACCTGCGGCTGCGCCTCGTAGCGCGCACGTGCGCCCTCCTGCCCGAGCTCGGCGACCAGCCGCGCCTCGTACGCGCCCTCGACGTAGTAGTACATATGCTCGTACGCCGAGTAGCGCAGCAGCGCGTCATCGTTGCGCGACAGGGCCAGAAACGACAGGAACTCGGCGTCGTCTTCCATGAAGTAGCCCTGGTGGTGAACGAGCTCGTGAGCAGAGAGCACCGGGTAGTACAGGCGCGAGACGTAGCGGTTGTACGTCACCTCCTGCGTGTACGGGTACGTGTAGCCGCCGATGCCCATCCACTCGAGCACATCGGAGCACAGCGCCGCCTTGGGCGCGGGGTAGTGCCCTTTCAGCCGGGCAAATTCATCGCCCGCCCCATTAAGCGCTGCCGCCACGCGCGCGTCGAGATCGCCTTCGTAGGCAACCTGCCCCGCCTCGTCGCGCGGACACTCCGATGCCGCCTGGTCGAGCCCGGCGACGATGCGGTTGCGCAGCGCCTCCAGCTGCTCGAGCGAGGCGTCCGCGCCGGCACCGTACACCGCGCGAAGCGGCGTTGCCCGAAACGGGATCGCCCAGTTGAGCGTGAAGAGCAGACCGACGACCAGCACCACGGCAAGCACCGACTTCCAGTACACACCGGCCACGTGAACGAACGCCCGGTGCCGGCGCAAAAACAGCGCGAACACGGCGAGCACGAGCCCCACCAGAAGCGCCGCGATGCCGCCGTACATGACGAGCTCGCCCGCGGGAAGCGAGGACAGCTCGCTCAAGCGGGCGAGCGGCAGCGTCAGCACGGGGTACGCGTGCCCCACATACCAGTCGGCAAACCCCGGGATCAGCGTCGCGAGGTTGAGCGCGACGATGAGCGCGAGCAGCACGGCCACGACGCGCAGGTACCCGCGCCGCCTCGTGCCCGTCTCTCTCGCCGCCTGCACATCCACGCGCTTCACGACCGCCCCCGAAGGCCCCGCACGACGCCTGCGCCGCGCATCAGCAGACGGAGAAGACGTACGAGTCGTAATGCGGCTGCCCGTCGCGCTGGTCGAGCACCTTGACTTGGATGTAGGGGCCGTCTGCCGTGAAGGTCCCGGCAACGGCAAGGCCCTTCACCTCGGCATAGCCCTGATTGCCCTCGCGCAGCTTCGCGACGATGCCGCGCCCCTTCTCGCACACGTCAACGCACTCCTGCTCGGTGTCCCAGAACGTGTCCATCTTGAAGTACGCCTCGAACGGCTCGCTCGAGTCGCCCGGATTCAGGCTCGTGAGCGGAAAATACGTGTTCGCGCGGTCTGCCGAAAAGGCAAGCTGCGTCGTCGTGGGTGCGTCTGCCATTGCGCCTCTCTTCTCGAATGAAAGCTCGGTCGTTTCCGACCATACTCTACTACGTGCCACTGACACGCGTTTCGTGTCGTGCGTTTCGCTCTATGCGCCGTCGCGTGCCCTGCGCCCCGCGCCTCGCGTGCGCCTGTCGAACGCGTCTCCCGGCGACTCCGCCCGCGCCGCGAGCGCCCAGATGACCACCTTGGCGCAGCCTCCCGCAAACAGGATGACCGCGACCGTCACCAGCACGAGCGCGAGGTCCGGCACGAACATGCTCAGGTCGCGCCACTGGTAGCCGAGCTGGCGGGGAAGGTCGAGGAGAAACATCGGCAACGCGAGGTGCACGAGTATGGCCAGCGCCACGCGCGGCCACAGCGGCCGGTCCTGCTCGAGCGCGCCGATGAGCCTGCGCCTCCAGCTGCCCAGCGAGAACAACGGCACGGCAGACGAGAGGACGAGCGCCAGGTAGGCGATGTCGAGCCCGAGGTGCTGCGAGACCCGGTCGCTCGGGTCGACGTCGTAGAGCGCCGGCGTGCCCGTGGCGATGTCGACGACGCCGCTCGCGAGGTCGAAAAAGCAGCTGTTCCCGCCAAAGTAGTCATTGGAATCTCCCAGCACGACCACCGCGACATCGGACGACGGCACGATCGTCATGCGCGCGACGTAGTTCTCGACCTGGCCGTCATGCGACATCACGAGGTTGTTGCCGTCATCGTAGTACGTCGTCCAGCCCATGCCGTAGAACGTGCTGCCGTACGGGTCGGGCACCTTGTCGGTCACCATCGCCTCGATGCCCGCCGGCGAGAGGATGCCCTCCCCCTTGTCGAGGTACATCTGCAGGTAGCGCGCCATGTCCGAGACGCTTGCCTGCACGTAGCCGGAAGGGTCGGCGCCCCATGCGTCGTCCGACACGTCGTGCGAGAACCCGTCCGCCACGTTGATGCCGAAGTAGTTGCGGTGCCCCGGGTCGACCTTTGGGCTTTTCACGGCGCTCCCCTGCGTCGAGGCGTTTGCCATGCCGAGCGGCTCGAAGACGTTCTCGCGCAGGTACTCGTCGTAGTCGAGGCCCGACACGCTCTCGACGATGCGGCCGAGCAGGTCGTAGTTGGCATTCGCGTACGAGAAGCTGCCAAAGGTGTCGCCCACCTGCGCCTGCGAGAGCGACTCGTAGTAGCCGAACCCGCTCGTCTGGTTGAGCAGCGAGCGCACCGTCACCTCCTCGGGCACGAGGTAGTCGGGCACGTAGTCGGACGCGGGGTCGTCTAAGTCGACCTCGCCGCGCTCCACGAGCTGCATGATGCACAACGCGGTGAACGACTTGCTGAGCGAGCCGATTGTGAAGGCGGCATCGGGGCCGGGGCAGTCGCCGAAGGTGCGCTGGTACTCGGTGCCGTCCGAGGAGACGACCGCCACCGCGATGCCCGGCACTCCCGTGGCGGGGACGTTTTGCGCGAGGTACTCGTCGAGCTCGTCGTGCAGCGCGCCGTGCGGGCGCCGTGCCTGCGCAGCGGGCGCAAAAAGCCCGCACACGAGCGCCAGCACGACCACGCAGGTCAGCGCGCATGCCGCAAGCACCTGCCAGGGGCGCCGTTCCAGATGTCGCATTCCAATCATGGCTAGAAGGCGCTGTAAATGAACTGGACCGGCTCGTTTAAGCCGGAAAAGATCAGAAACCAGATGAGCACGCCGCCCAGGATAAGCGTCGCGAGCGTGATGCCTGCGGCAAGCGCGCGCGGGCGGGCGAGCGCCCATGTTTCGAGGCGCTTCTTGACAGATGCGATCGGATGCTTTTGCCGCGTGCTCACGAGGCGCCCCCTTCCGCCGCAAGGCCTGGGGCCGTCCCATAGACGCCGCCGGCCAGGAAGTCGTCGTCGCGGCCGTTCACGAAATCGTAGAAGGAGCGCTCGATGCGCACCCAGCCACGCCAGCCCGGGTGCACGGTGTCGCACAGGAAGTACTTCTCATACTCGCACGACGAGAAGTCCGCATACGCCACGCCGGCGTCGTCGCAGATGCCGCGCACGCGGTCGTAGTAGTAGGCGCGCGTGTCCGCGCTCACACCCTTCGCGTCGTACCACATGCCGTGCATGGGCAGCATGATGACGAGCGGCTCGAGGCCGCTCTCCGCGCAGACGTCCAGAAAGCAGCGCAGGTCTGAGAACTCGTCTTCTGCCTGCTTGAAATCCTGGTCAGACTCCACGTGGAACTGCGAGTTGCGCGTCCAGTAGTCGTCGTAGATGCCGTAGTCGTTGTTGGTGCAGGCGTGCACGCCCGAATCGTCCGCCCACCTGAGCAGCGCGTCCCAATCGGGCTCGCCCGTGTACTCCCCCTGCTTGCGCGCGTAGCTCTTCTCGGGGGCAGACGCCGCCGCCTGCACGAGCTTGAAGCGCGCGGACAGGTCGTTTCCAAACGAGTACATCACGTTGTTGAGCGCGTCAAGCGGGGTGTCGTCGTTTGCCGCGGCAAGCGACGTCTCGTCGATGCCGAGGGCCGCGAGCCGCTGGCGGACGTAGGACTTCGTCTCGTCCGAGATGGAGCTGTTGTCGCAGAACTGCCGATAGAGGTCGTACGAGTACTTCGACTTGAACTTGCTCTGCTGGCCGTTGCCCTTGAAGAACCACTGGGGCGACACGACGAGCGCGACCTTTCTGCGCGCCACCTTGCTGCCGTAGGCGCCGGCGGCGATGGCATGCCACAGGCTCTGGTCGTAGGCCTCGCCGACGAAGGTCATGTCCACGCCGGTCACGTGCTCGCCAAAGACGGCGGCCGGGCACTGCGGGACGAGCTTCTTGCCGATGTAGAACTCCGAGGAGCCGAACACCAGGTAGCCGTCGTCGGACATGTTTGCCAGCGTGAACGCCGTGCTCATGGACTTCGGGCCCGAATAGAGGTAGTCGTACAGGCGCGTGTCGTCGCGCTTTGCGCCCTGGAGCGGCAACAGCACGGTCTCGGCGAGCAGCGCCGCCACGGCGATGAGGGCAAGACCCACCCCCACGGCCTTGAGCATGGCGCTCCCCGAGAGCTTCCCGCCCGAGGGCTTTCCACCGGACGTATCGGCACCCGCCTGCTTCATGGCTACAGCCTGATCTCCACCTGGTGGATGATCAGGTTCACCGTGTTCATCTCCTCGCGCGGGACGCCCGTCGGGGCGATCGACACGCCAAACTCCTCCTCGATGTCGACGAGCAGCTCGACGGCCGCCATCGAGTCGAGCAGCCCCTCTTCGAACAGGTCGACGTCGCGCTGCTCGCGCACCGACTCGTCGCCGGTGATGTCTTCGAGCAGGTCGAGCATCTTCTCCTCGAGCTCCTCGTGCGTCATCTTTGCCATAGTAATCAGACTCCCTTCGCCAACATGAGCACCTGTCCCGAGAACAGGGCGAATCCGAACATGACGAGCTGCATTGTTATAAGCCAAGACAGCACCTGATACCAGCGCTCGCCCTTGTGCTTCTTGTAAAATTTAGATTTCTTCTGGTAGGCCTCCGTCGCCGCCAGAAGCACACCGTGGTACAGGCCGTAGAGCAGGTAGCTCGGCGTCAGGCCATGCCAGGCACCCATGAGCACCATGTTGATGACGAAGCCGCACTCCGCCGTGTGCAGGCGCTGCTTGAACAGCTTGTGCTTCATCGAGAAGCGCGCGAAGCGCATGAACACGAAGTCACGCAGCCAAAACGACAGCGTCATGTGCCAGCGGTTCCAGAAGTCCTTGATGTCGAGCGCGATGAACGGCGCGCGGAAGTTGCGCGGCGTGCGCACGCCCAGGCAGTAGCTGACGCCCATGGCCATCAGGCTGTAGCCGGCAAAGTCGAAGAACAGGTAGAAGCCGTAGAGGTAGGCGATGCCCACCTGGTTGAGGAACTCGAGCCCCGCAGGCCCGCTCCCCCAGCCTGCCGGGTTGTAGTAGCGGTGGATGATGCCCGCGATGACGATCTTGTACACCATGCCGATGCCGATGAGCAGGATGCCGCGGGCGAGCATGCCCGCGTACTCGTCGCGCGAGGGGGTACGATGGATGTCTTCCACAAAGCGGCGGCTGCGGTCGATGGGGCCGGAGATGATCGTCGGGAAGAACGCGAGGAAGTACAGGTAGTCGCCGATGCCCATGTCCTCGATGAGACCGTCGTGCGTCTCGAGCACGACCTGCACCGCCTTGAACGTCAGATACGAGATGCCCGTGAAGCCGAGCAGGTTGAGCTCGAAGATGCCGGACACCTTGCACACGACGAGCGGCGCAAGCGTCACGGCAAGGGCAACCCAGAAACGCGCCTTCGAATCGCGCTTGGCAAACAGAAACCTGGCCGCCAGCGTCGCGATTGCCAGAAACGCCACGAACGCCGCGCCCTGCCCCGGGGTCTTGCAGAACAGGAACAACACCATGACGAGCGTCGCGCCCATGCCAAAGCGGCGCAGCGAGACCTCGCGCAGCCCGAGCACCGCCGCGATGGCGACGATGAGGGCCGTGATCAGAAAGAAGCTCGGGTCGGCGAAAAACGACATACGACGCTGCGCCTACTTGCCCTTGAGCGCGGCGCGGTCGATCTTGTTGTTGGCGTTGAGCGGCATATGGTCGAGGACCTTGATGGTGCGCGGGACCATGTACGCGGGCACGCGCTCGCCAAGCTGCGCCTTGAGGGCGGCAGGCGTCGTCTGCTCTTCGGGTACGGCCGCATTGACGACGACGAAGGCCTTGAGCGCGCGGGTCACGCCGCCGCGCTTGACGGTGACGACCGCCGCCTGGTCGACGGCGGGCAGCGCCTCCAAGTTGCGCTCGACATCGCCGAGCTCGATGCGAAAGCCGTTGAGCTTGACAAGGTCGTCCATGCGTCCCTCGCAGTGCAGCCTGCCTTGCGCATCGAGGTGCCCGAGGTCGCCCGTGTGGTAACCACGCACGTGCGCGCCGAGCTCGGGAGCGTCGAAGAAGCTCTCGGCTGTCCGCTCGGGCAGGTTGATGTAGCCTTTGGCCACGGTATCTCCCACGATGGCGATCTCGCCCGTCTCGCCGCGGTCGAGCGGCTCGCCCGTCTCGGGGTTGACGATGCGGATCTGGGTGCCGAGGCGCGGCGTGCCCACCTGCAGCGGCCGTGGGTCGTCCAGGTCCGCCCGGCTCACCTCGCAGTACGTGACCGCCACCGTCGACTCGGTGGGACCGTAGGTGTTCACGACGCGTGCCTCGGGGAAGCGCTCCATGAGCGCGGAGGCCGTGGTGTGGTGCAGCGCCTCGCCGCAGAATAGGAAGAGCCGAAGCCCCGGCAGGAGCTCCTGCGAAAACGACGGGTCGACCAGGCACAGATCCGCAAACGACGGGGTGGACACCCACACGTTGGCGCCCGAACTGGCAAGCGCCTCGAACAGCGCTCGATAATCCCCCGTGACCTGGGGCGGAAGCGCAAACAGGCAGCCGCCCGTGGAAAGCGCGCCGACGAGCTGGTACTCGGACAAATCGAAGCTGTAGGACGCCTGGTCGATGAACGTGACGCCGCCGTCGCGCACCACCGGAAACCCGCGCATCCACGTCATGAAGTTGCCGATGTCGTTTGCCGTGACCTCGATGCCCTTGGGCGTGCCCGTCGAACCCGAGGTGAAGATGATGTATTGCGTCTGCTCGCCGCGCACCCAGCGGGCGCGCTCGGCCTCGTCGGCAGCGCGCGCGGGGATGCCCTCAACCAGCGCGGCGGCGTCGCGCACCGTCACGCCGGAAAGCTCCACGGGGTCTGCACCCCGCGTTGCCTGGAGCACGGGACTGCCCTCGAGCTGGGCGACGATGCCGCGGATGCGCGCGTCGGGCATGGCGATGTCCACGGGCACGAACGCGTGCCCCGCGCGCAGGCAGCCGAGAAACGCCGCCACCGAAAGCGCCGACTTGTCGCAGATGACGCAGATGGGATCGCGCCCGTCCACTCCATCCGCGATGGCAGCGGCGATGCGGGAGGACATGCCCCATAGCTCGTCGTACGTGACGTCGCGAGCCCCGGGAGCGCGAAACGCGACGCGCTCCGGATGGGCGGCCGCGACCCGCTCGATGGCATTCAACAACAGGCTCTCGTCAGACATGCTCCTCCTTGGAGATTAATCGTTTGCGCCATGGTACGCCTTTCACGTGGCGGGCGCGTGACAAATTGGAGACGTGCGCAACCGCCGCCTAGAATCCGAGCGCCTCGTTGACCAACACGACGTTGATGCGGCCCGCATGGCGCGAGAAGCGCGTGATGAGGAACTGGCAGCAGACGGTGTCGGGGCTCTTGCAGTCAAAGCAGCTGCCCGTCTTCTTGCACGGCGTGTCGATGTCGAAGCGCTGCACGTTCGCGGGCGCGGCGACGTTGCGGGCACGCTTCATCGCGGAGTCGAGGTCGGGGCACAGCTTGTTCATGCCCACGATGAAGACGACTTTCTTCGGCCCCTGGGCTATGCACGAGACGCGGTTGGCGTTGCCGTCGATATTGACGATGACGCCGTCGTAGGTCATGGCGTTCGCGCTCGTCAAAAACGTATCGGCCGCATAGGTGTCCAGGAGCGCCGCGCGCTGGTCGTCGTAGGTTGCACGGTCGATGAAGGTGTACGGGCCTTCCTTGAGCGCGTCGACCAGGCCGATCTCCAGGGCGCTCATGCAGCCGCCCATGCCGACGCTCGCCCCCTCGCCGATGAGCTCGAGCGCGATCTTGCGCGCCTCGTCGCCGTCTTTCGCATAGAGCCCCCGCATGTTGCGCGACTCGAGCCCCTTGATGACTTTTGCCGCCAGAAGCTCGTTGCGGTTGAACAGGTTGCTGTCCACGATGTGCCCCTTCCCTCGCGAACGAGAGGTCCGCGTTACAAGAAAACCTTCGCGCCGATTATACCCGCAGGACAGGCGTGCAGGCGGGTTGCCGAACCGTTGCTTGATGTGCCTTGAGCTGCGAGAATATGATGGACCGCCGTGGCCTTGAAACTGCTCTGGCCACGCATGAAACCACAAGAGAAACAGGAGCTTTCCCATGAACGTCATTACCATGGTGCTCGCCACGCTCGTGGCACTCGAGTTCGTCTTCATCTTCTACCTGGAAACCATCGCGACCTCGTCCGAGCGCACGGCAAAGGTCTTCGGTATGGACGTCGAAGAGCTCAAGCGCCCGTCTGTAGACGTGCTGTTCAAGAACCAGGGCGTCTACAACCTGCTCATCGCGGTGCTGGTCGTGATCGCGGTCTTCGGCTTTGGCAACACGATCGCCCTCATGGCGCTCATGGGCTACATCATCGCCGTCGCCGCCTACGGCGCCATCACGAGCAGCCCCAAGATTATCCTCACGCAAGGTGGCCTGGCCATCCTGACCCTTATCTCCTGCCTGTTCTAGCGGCGAGGGGCGCGCAAGGCTACGAGCGCAGGACCTTATCGAGGGGCTTGCCCTTGGCGAGCTCATCGACCAGCTTGTCGAGCTGCCTGATCTGCCGCATGAGCGGCTCTTCGATGTCCTGCACGCGCACGCCGCACACGCTTCCGGTGATGAGCTCCCGCTTGGGGTTCATCGCCGGGGCGTTGTTGAAGAAGTCGGCGTAGCAGGCGTCGCCCGCGGCGAGCTCGTCGATCTGCGCGCGCGAGTAGCCCATGAGCCACGTCGCCACCTCGTAGACCTCGTCCTCGCTGCGGCCCTTGCGCAGCGCCTTGTTCACCAGAAGCGGCCAGACCTTGCCAAACCGCATCGCGTAGACCTTCGCGTTATCCGGCATGACAGCACTCCTTACTGTCTTCCCAGCTCACCTCTGCTGCTCGCCCGCGCAAAGCCTTGCGCGCTCCGCATCGACGTATGCGGCAAACTGTTCCGGCGGCAGCGGACGCGAGAAGTAATAGCCCTGCACGAAATCGCACCCGAAACCCGTCAGTACCTCGAGCATCTGCGCGTCTTCGACGCCTTCCGCCGTCACGCTGTAGCCCCGCTCCTTGAGCGTGTGAACGATCGTGGGCAGCAAGATGTCCTGCTCCTGCTGGTATTCGAGCAAGAACAGCCGGTCGATCTTGATGTTGGCAAACGGCAGCTGGACGATGCGGTGCAGGTTCGAGTATCCCGTGCCGTAGTCGTCGAGCGCGGCCATGCCGACGGCCATGTTGCCGGGGTTGT
>JBJEHP010000013.1:0-4427 GCA_051876145.1 Coriobacteriales bacterium
CTCGGACTTGATCTTGAGCTGCTCTTTATCCGTGACGATGTCTTTAATCACTGAGGTGGCCTTTCTGGTTGGCTTGTAACTCGCTCGGACTAGGATACCCGCTTGCGGCGGGCATCCCGTCTGCGATTTTTGTGCGCTACTTGTAGGAACGTGCGAGCTCGTCGGCAATGGCGGCGATGAAGTCTTGCGTGTTCAAGGTTGTGGGGTCGGGAAGCGTCGTGATGCGTGCCAGGTCGCCGGTCATCTTGCCCGACTCGATGGTGGCGATGGTCGCCTGCTCGAGCTTGTCCGCGAACTCTTCCAGCTCCGGCGTGCCGTCGAGCTGGCCGCGCTTTCTCAGCGCGCCCGTCCAGGCAAAGATCGTCGCGACCGAGTTCGTCGACGTCTCCTGGCCCTTGAGGTGCTTGTAGTAGTGGCGCTGCACTGTGCCGTGCGCCGCCTCGTACTCGTAGTAGCCGTGCGGGCTCACGAGTACGCTCGTCATCATGGCTAGCGAGCCGAAGGCGGTCGAGACCATGTCGCTCATGACATCGCCGTCGTAGTTCTTGCACGCCCAGATGAAGCCGCCCTCGCTGCGCATCACGCGCGCGACGGCGTCGTCGATGAGCGTGTAGAAGTACTCGATGCCCGCCTGCTCGAAGCGCGTGCGGTACTCGGATTCGTACATCTCGGCGAAGATGTCCTTGAAGCGGTGGTCGTACGTCTTCGAGATGGTGTCCTTCGTGGCGAACCACAGGTCCTGTCCCGTCTCGAGCGCGTAGTCGAAGCACGCGTGCGCAAAGCCCTCAATGGACTCGTCGAGGTTGTGCATGCCCTCGGCCACGCCCGCGCCGTCAAACTCGTGGACGGTGACGGACTGCGCCTTTCCGCCGTCGGCGGGCGTGTACACGAGCTCGACCTTGCCGGGGCCCGGGACGCGCAGCTCGACGTCGCGGTAGATGTCGCCGTAGGCATGGCGTGCGATGGTGATGGGCTTTTTCCAGGTGCGGACGTAGGGCTCGATGCCCTTCACGAGAATCGGCGCGCGAAATACCGTGCCGTCGAGCATCGCGCGGATCGTGCCGTTCGGGCTCTTCCACATCTGCTTGAGGTCGTATTCCTCCATGCGCGCGGCGTTGGGGGTGATGGTCGCGCACTTCACGGCGACGCCGTATTTCTTGGTTGCGTTGGCGGAATCGACGGTCACCTGGTCGTCGGTCTCGTTGCGATGCTCCAGGCCAAGGTCGTAGTACTCGGTCTTGAGGTCGACGTAGGGCTCGATGAGCTCGTCTTTGATCAGCTTCCAGATGATGCGGGTCATCTCGTCGCCGTCCATCTCGACGAGCGGGGTCTTCATCTCTATCTTCTTCATGGCACTTCCTCGTGAATCTACGCGTTGTCGTCGGGTCACCAAAGGGGACACGAGACGTATTGTAGGTGCAGTTCTGACGCTTCCGGGCAAGATTTAACGAAGCTTACGCATTCGCTCGGGGCGCGCGCGGCCAAATGCGGTATCGTGTCTGGACGATGATTGGCGGGCTTGATGCAGGGCGAGGAGCGATATGAGTGCCGAGGCGTTTCTGGAGGACTACAAGCGGGAAGTCGACCGCTATGTCGACGAAGAGCTTGGCGGCGGCTACGCGTCGGGTTCCAAGCGCACGCTCTCGCTGCTCAAGGCCGGCATGGTGATCTTTGCGCTGACGCTTCTTGTGCCGCTCGTCATCGCGTTTTTCGTGCGCGGGGGACTGTTCTGGGACAACAGCATCGTTGCCGTTATCGTGCTGTCGGTTGTCCTGGCAACGGGCGGCGTGGTCGCGTTCAGCGCCAACAAGAAAAGCGCCGAACGCTATTCGGTCGAAAAGCGCGCCAAGCGCCTCAAGCAATTGGCGCACGATCTGGTCGTGAGCGATGCCTACAAGGACCTGAAGCGCGACGAGGCGGCTCGTGCCGCGCGGGCCAAGGCGTCTTCGCTCGACGGCTCGCAGAAGGTCATCAGCCTCATCTGGAAGTTCTGCTACTTCCTCGTCGTCGCCATCGAGACCTTTGCCCTGGCCGTCGGCACCGACTTCTTCGGCTTCTCGCTGCAGATGTGGTACGCGTTCATCCCGGCTGCCGTATTCGTCATCTGCCAGCTCGTGCACTGCGCGAAGGAGAGCAGGCGCTGCTACTTCGACCTGGCGGCGAAGATTCTCTAGCTTGCCGTTTCTCGGCTGATAGGGGTCGGCTTCCGTCAAGACTTTCGCAGTGCTGAATACCCGAACACCTGTTCGTGTTATGATGTGCGGGCACGAGAACCGATTTTTATGCTTGAAGGGCCGGCATGCCAGACACGATCACTCTCAACGACGCCCAGCTCGAGGCCGTGACCACGACGGAAGGCTATGTGCGCGTCATCGCCGGCGCCGGCTCTGGCAAGACGCGGGCGCTCTCGCATCGCTTTGCCTACCTGGTCGAAGAGCTGGGCATCATGCCAAGTAACATCCTGTGCGTGACGTTTACCAACAAGGCTGCCGGCGAGATGCGCCAGCGCATACACCAGCTCACGGGTGATAACGATACCGGGCTCGTCAACACGTTTCACGGCTTCTGCGTCTCCGTGCTGCAGGAAGACGCCAACGTCGTGTCGTATCCCAAGAGCTTCCTCGTGCTCGACAACGCCGATATCGACGCGATGCTGCAGGCCATCTACGACGAGCGCGGCCTGACGCTGCGCGACATGACGTTTTCCAAGGCGCGCGACATGATCGAGGTCATGAAGATATTCAAACGCCCCACCTATTTCAAGGACATGATCGGCCTTTCCGCCGAGGTTCTCCACGAGAAGTACGAGCAGGCAGAGGCAGTCGAGGACATCATCTTCTACGGGTACCTGTATCAGGAGAAGAAGTGCTTCGCGCTCGACTACAACGACCTCATCAAGTTCACGCTGCACGTCTTCGCCCTCGACGAGCGCGTGAAGCTCAAATGGCAAAAGCGCCTCGAGTACATCATGATCGACGAGTTCCAGGATATCGACAGCCTGCAGTACGAGCTCATGGAGGTGCTGTGCGCCTATCACGGCAACCTCTTCGTCGTGGGAGACCCCGACCAGACCATCTACACGTGGCGCGGGGCTAACGTCAGGTACCTGCTCGATTTCGACAAGCGCTTCGTGGGGACGAAGACCATCTTCATGAACGACAACTACCGCTCGACGCCCCAGGTCGTGGCGGTGGCCAACTCGCTCATCTCCAAGAACACGATGCGCCTCGACAAGCGCCTCGTCGCGCAGCGTCCAGATGGGCTGCGCCCGGTCTGCCACCATGCGAAGACCGCCAACGACGAGGCCGAGTGGATTGCCAGCCAGATCGAGTGCCTGGCTGCCGAGGGCGTCGACTACCGCGACATCGCCATCTTGTACCGCGCTCACTACGTCACGCGCGAGGTGGAAGAGGCGCTCGCGCGTCACGAGATCCCCTATGCCATCTACAGCGGCGCACATTTCTTCGAGCGGCGCGAGGTCAAAGACGTGCTCTCATATCTGCGCATGGTCGCCTACCACGACGATCTCTCGTTCGCGCGTATCGTCAACACCCCCAAGCGCAACATAGGCGAGCGTCGCATGCGCTTTCTGCAGGAGGAGGCGCTGCGCTGCAACAGCTCGCTTTACGACGCGCTGTGCGTCAACCTGGACCATGAGCTCTTCGAGGGCACGGGGGCGCGCCAGTTTGTGGACCTCATCGAGACGTACACGAGCCAGGCGCACGACCTGCGCATCTCCGAGCTGCTGGCAAAGCTTCTCGACGAGAGCGGCTACGAGCGCGCGCTGCGTACAGAGGGCAGCCAGGAGCGCCTGGACAACCTCGCCGAGCTCAGGCAGGCAATTTACGAATACGAGACCACCTGCGGCGAAGAGGCCTCGCTCGAGGGCTATCTCACGCACGTCGCGTTCTTCTCCAACCTCGACGTCGACCTCGGGGCGCGCAAGGTCCGGCTCATGACCGTGCACGCCGCCAAGGGGCTCGAGTTCGGGCAGGTGTTCTTATGCGGCATGAACGAGGGGATCTTCCCCGCGCGCAAGACGCGCACCATCGAGGCGATGGAGGAGGAGCGGCGCATTGCCTTCGTCGCCATGACCCGCGCGCAAGACCAGCTCTACCTCTCGTGCGCCGATGGAACCAACCTCGACGGCTCGGTGCGCTACCCGTCGCGCTTCGTCCTCGACATCGAGCCCGAACTGCTGTCGTTTACCGAGCCACTGCAAGACGCGCTCGTCAAGCAGGCGCGCGCGGACATACGCAGCAGGTCGCGCAAGCTTTCCCATGCGCTCGAGCGTCCCGCACTCCAAGTGGGAGACCAGGTGCGCCATGCCGTGTTCGGGTGCGGCACCATCGTTGACATGGACGCCGATCGCGGCGCGTATTCCATCATGTTCGAGGGGTTCGAGACGGCGCGGACGCTGTCGTGGC
>JBJEHP010000014.1:0-4387 GCA_051876145.1 Coriobacteriales bacterium
CGGCGCCTTCGCGCTCGTCGTTGCGCGTGTTGATCTTGCTTTGGACCGACTGGACCTCCGCCTTCTTCTCGGCGGCGGTCACGGCTTGCGCCGACGGCGCGATGCCCAGAGTGGAGACAGCAACGGCGAGTGCGGCAGCACTGGCGACGATGCGCCTGACGGCAGGGCCAAAACTGGTTCTTGAAAGCATGTGCGATCCCCCGTGTGGTGTGTTGAGAGTGTGAGTGGGTTTTCGTTGGGGAACAATGGTAGCATCCCCGCGCGCGTTCGTCTAAGGCTTTCTCAAAAGCGCCACATCCCACAGCACCCACGGGATCCCCATCCATTCCCAAAAAAAGAAGGTCCCGAAACGGGACCTTCTCGAAAGCAAGCGCTTGTTGCGTGTCGTGCTACGGGCGGACGATCTTGCCGCGGACGGCAGAGACGGTGACGACCGCGCCGGTATGTGGGGCCTCGATCATCTGGCCGTTGCCGATGTAGAGGCCGCAGTGGTGGTTGCTGCACGCCACGACGTCGCCGGGCTGCGGGTCGCTGACGGCGGGCATCGCCCAGAAGTCCTCTGCGACGTATGCATGGCCGTAGCTGCCGGTGAGCGCGTAGCTGACGAGACCGGAGCAATCGAAGCTGCTCGGGCCGGCAGCACCGTAGACGTACGGCGCGCCGAGGCAGTTCTGTGCGCGTGCAACGGCGCTGCTGCCGCCGCCGTACGTACGCCCGCTCGAGCTAGACGACGACTTGGAGCTGCTGCTGGAAGAGCTGGACTTGCTGGAGCTGCTCGAAGAGCTGGACTTGCTGGAGCTGCTCGAGCTCGAAGAGCTGCTGGAAGAGTTCGCGGCCGGCGTGTAGGCCTGAGCTGCGGCGGCCTGCGCGGCAAGCGCCTCCTGCTGCTCCTTGGCAACGGCGTCTGCGATCTCGGAGCTGAGGCTGTCCTTGCGTGCCTGCAGGGCGGCCTGCTTCTGCTCGACCGTCTGCTTGAGCTGGCTTGCCTCGTTCAAGGCGGACTGCGCCTTGCTCTGCTGGTCATCGAGCTCCGCCTTTGCGCTCTCGAGCTCCTGCTTGGCCGTCTTGGTCTCGGCGACGAGGTTCGCGTCGTCGGTGTTGAGGGTGTTCAGGGTATCCCACACCGTCGCGAAATCGTCGAAGGTGCTCGATCCCATCAGGACGGAGAGGTACGAGGTGGCACCCTGGCGATACATCGCCGAGGCGCGCGTCTCGAGCTGGGTTTGGAGGTTGCTGATCTTGCCCTGGGCCTCGTCGATCTTGGTCTGGGCCTCTTCGACCTTGGCGGTGGCCTGCTGATAATCCCTCTGCGCGACGTTGTAGTTCTCGGCGGCGGACTCGACGTCGTCGCTCATGGCGGTGAGCTCTGCCGCGACGCTTGCCGCCTCAGCTTTCAGGTCGGCAGAAGACGGCGTCGCAAACGCCTGCACGGGACTCATCGATGCGGCCAGCAGCACGGAAACGCCGGCAGCTGCAAAGGTCTTGCGGTTCAGCTTGAAAGTCATACGAAAAAAATTCCTTTGGTCGGTTTCATGTGACAAGGTTCGTTCGTGCTGCGTTTTTGGCTTCGTTTGTTGCTGCGGGACAATCACTGCCCCATCGGATTGGTTCCCTATGGTAGCACCGAGCCCGCGAATAGTCTAAAAACGCGGGCGCACGCCATCACAGGTTATTCACATTTCTCTATCTGATTGCGTTGCAAAAGGCGTCGAGCAAAATGACCGCCAGGTGCTGTTCCCACAGCTCACCGGCTATTTTGTTGCCGTCGGAATCCACCCCGTTCGGGGCGACTTCGATCACGACGCGGTTGTGCTTGCGGCTGGCCGTGTCGATGGCCGTGCGCAGGCGCTTGGAGAAGCTGAAGTCGTTCGTGAGCTCGACGACCGGCGTGCCGTCCTGCGGCGCCGAGCCGAACTGCCCCACCCCGAGCTTGAGCATGCTCTCGGCGGGAACGGTGCCGAGCGATTCCGCGCTCACGACGATCGCATCGGGGGTCGTGGCGAGCGCGAGATTTGCCGCGCGCGAAGACACTTCGCGGCCAACGCCGTCGAGCCCGTAGAAGCACGCCTCGACCTTCTTGAGCGCCTCGGCCGCACGGGCAAAGCCCATGTGGTCCTCGTTTTCCTCGCTGGCAGGCGACTTGCCCTCCCATGCGTGGCGCAGGCGCTCGATGGCGTCATAGGTGGTCGTGCCCGCGATGCCGTCGGCCTCGATGCCGACGCTCGTCTGGAAGTCGCGCAGCGCGTGCTCGGTATGGGCGCCAAAGATGCCGTCGGGGTCTCCCACGACAAATCCGAGGACCTCCAAGATGTTCTGGAGCGTGCGCACGTCGTAGCCGTGGAAGTAGGGCATGCGCAGGTAGAGCATGCGGTCGCCCAGAGAGAAGGTCGCGTCGACGAGCGCCGACCAGGTCTGCTGGTCGATCACGTCGCCTGCCGGGAGCTCCTCTTCTGCACGGAACTTGCGCACGGCCTCTTGCGTGCGCGTCTGGAACTGCCCGTCCACGGACAGCTCGAAGCCCAGCATGCGAAGGCGCTGCTGCACGTCCTCGACCGCGGGACCGGAATCGTTTTTTCTGATGATGCGCATGAAAAACACCTAGCTCAGACGGCTTACGAAGAAGTCACCCATCGCGATGAGCTGCTTGCGGGACAGGCTCGCGGGGAGCACGCGCTTCAGGTCTTGCTGGTGCTCGTGGGCGAGCTCGAACGCGCGGGCACGGGCGTAGTCGATGGAACCCGCCTCCTGCATGATGTCCACCGCGCGCTCGAGGCGGGCGGGGTCGGTCTCCTTGGTGGAGAGGATCTCGAGCAGCTCGTCGTGGACAGCGCCAGTCGTGTTGGCAAGCGCGTGCACGGCAACCATGGTGCGCTTGCCCTCGGTGATGTCGCTCCTGAAGTCCTTCTTGGCCGCCTCTTTGGTGCCGATGAGGTTGAGCAGGTCGTCTTGGATCTGGAACGCGAGCCCCGTGGACATGCCGTACGCGCGGAGCACCTCGATCTGCTCCTCGGTGCCGCCGCCGATGATCGCGCCGACGGCCAGCGGCACGCCGCCGGAATAGAACGCCGTCTTGTGCGCGGCCATGACGAGGTAATCGTCGACCGTGAGGTCGAAGCGCTCGTCGCGGGCCCAGCCGATGTCGAGAGCCTGGCCCTCGATCGTGCGCGTGGTCATGTCGACGAGCTCCTGCAGCACGCGCAGCTTCGTGGAGTCGTCCAGGTTGCTGTCGCCCAAGACAGTTCCCGTGACCAGCGAGAGAGCGAGGTCGCCCATGTTGATTGCGAGCCCCTCGCCCTCGGTGAGGTGCAGGCAGGGCTCGCCGCGGCGCAGCGTCGACTCGTCGGCGATGTCGTCGTGGATGAGGGCAGCCGTGTGGAAGTGCTCGATAGCAGCTCCCGCGGCCTTTGCCTTTTCGGGGTCTCCACCAACAGCCTTGCAGGCGAGCATGCAGATGAGCGGCCTGTGCCGTTTGCCGCCGTTCTCGGAGAACTTGGCGAGCGGGCCGTACAGGTAGCGCTTCATGTCGGCATGCGTCCCGTCCTGAAAGAACGTGGCGATGTAGTCGTCTATGCTTTTTGTTTGCGTGCTCAGGAATTCCTGAAAAATTTGGTTAGCCATAGCGCGTATCATACCCCAGTTTGAAGGCCAGTCCACCAGCAGTGTGGACATGCGGCAACTTCGTAGAAAATAGAAGAGGGATGCCCGGTGGACATCCCTCTTTCTCTTGCTATCTGATGTGGCTAGTGGCCCATGTTCATGTTCTTGCGATACCTCGTGTAGCTCTCGGCGCGGGCTGCCGTCTCGTCGAGCGCCGCGATGCGCTCCGAGCGGCTCTTGCCGTTCTGCTCTTTGCCGACCTCGTCGTAGCGCGCGTCGAAGCGGCGCTTGCCAGCGATGATGACGCGGCGCAGCTCCGGTTCTTCGCCGTTTTTGGGGTTGGTGAAGTAGATCTCGACGGGAAGCCTGATCGTGCCCTTCGCGATCTTGTGGAACTCGGTCTCCTCGATATCCCACTTGACGCGCTGCGCGCCCTCGAGCGTGAGCGGGTTTTCGGTAAGGTGCTTCTCGAGCTGCAGATTAGCGAGCGCGATAATCTGATAGTCTTCGTTAGCCATGGCCATCCCACCTTTGTCATCGAACACAGGGTTATTTCGTAAACAGCACGTGAATTATAGCGTATCGAGCAACGGGGCGATTACCCATTTATGCTGTGGTAGGGGTGCAGGGGCTCGAACCCTGACGCCTTGCGGCGGCGGATTTTAAGTCCGCTGCGTCTGCCAATTCCGCCACACCCCCGCTTGCGTGCGTGCGCATGCCTATTCTGACACGAAAAACACCGCATCGAGCAAGGAATCGTACCAGGTTTGCGGTGCCTTGATGCTCTCCA
>JBJEHP010000015.1:0-4314 GCA_051876145.1 Coriobacteriales bacterium
GGCCGCCCAAAGGCGGGCGCGGGCAAAAACGAGGTCCGCTTCACCCTGATGAACCGGACGCACGAGGTCGCAGACCTTGTCTACGATGAGAAAAAGCTCGAGTTCACCCACATCGGCGACGTCTCTGACCTCCTCCGTGCTCCCATCGGGCTCGCGGATGCTTCCGGGACCATCGCGCTTGTCGACTTCAACGAATGGTGGCGCAACCGTGGCATCCCCCGCACGCGGAGCGGCCTTGCCAAGCTCCTGCGCGAGGCCGGCGCGCGCGTCCCCGAAGAGCTGCTGTACCGAAACCTCGGCTTGTCGCTGTCGGATCAATACTGGATTCGCCCGTGCGGCTCGGGGCTCGCCTGGAAAGACGTCAACTTCTTCGAAAACGACTTCGAGCAGGTCGATACGGCGACTGTGGGCTTTGCCGGCGCTGCATCGGCTCTTCGCGCGCATCCTGACAACACCTCCGACGGCAACCTCGAGAAGAGGTGGGTGATTCGCGACGAGGTGCGCATGCTGCGAAAGGCGGGGCTTCGGAATTCGCAGGAGCCGTTCAACGAGGTCGTTGCCACGGCGCTCTTCCGCCGGCTGCTCGCGGAAGGGGAGTACGTGCGCTATTCGCTCGACGAGGAAGAGCCGGGCCCTGCCTGCCTGTGCGAGAACTTCCTCTCCGACGAAGAGGAGTACGTCCCGGCGCTGTATGTGATGCGCGCTTTGCCGCAGAGCGGCTCGACGTCGGATTTCGACCATTACCTTGCGTGCTGCGAGGCGCTGGGCGCTGGGGGCGTCAGGGGAGAGCTCGAGCGAATGATCGTCTGCGACGACATCATGGCGAACACCGACCGGCATTTCCGCAACTTCGGCATCGTCCGCAACGTCGAGACGCTCGAATGCAGGCCCGCTCCCATTTTCGATACTGGGAGCAGCCTCTGGTGCGATGTCGAGCTCGCGGCGCTGGAGCGCGGCGAGACCTCCTTCGAGAGCAGGCAGTTCGAGACGAGCCCCGCGCGGCAGATGCTCCTCGTGGAGGACATGAGCTGGTTCGATCCCGATGCGCTCGAGGGGTTCATCGACGAGGCGATCGAGATACTTTCCGGTGACGATGCTATCGCGAACAGGATTCCGTACGTCCGGACCGCCTTGCAGCATCGTGTTTCCCGGATGATCGTCATCGCGGAATGGTCGTGAAAAATGACACGAGGGGCCGTGGGTATCGTGCCACTTTGGACCAAAGGGACACCCCGCCCTGTCCCTTCGTGCCAGCCACACGGCAGGCGGATGTGGGGTTTTCGTGCGCGTGACCTGCGTGTAAGGGTCCTGTAAAGCGGCTGGGATACAGTTACCCCGCGCGCGTCTGCCGCGCGCCCACCTGCCGTCACCTGCGAGAAAGGAGACTGACCCATGACCGATGCTCCGCGCACCAAAAAGCCAGCCGACCCTCTGTTCATCGACGAGGTGCACGGCCATCAGGCGCGCTACAAGAAGATCGTCGCGTTCACGCATTCCGCGACCAAGGCGGCAGGCATCATGCTCCTCGCCGCCATCGCCGCGCTCGTCCTCGCCAACACGGCGGCGCACCAGGTGCTGCTCGAGTTCAGCCACCTCGAGGTCGGCTTTGTCATCGGCGGCACCACGTACACGATGGGCATCGCGCACGTCATCAACGACATCTTCATGGCGCTGTTCTTCCTGCTTGTCGGCCTCGAGATCAAATACGAGATGACGGTGGGCGAGCTCACCAATATCCGCCAGGCGCTGCTTCCCATCATCGCGGCAGTGGGCGGCGTGCTCGCGCCGGTCGTCATCTACAGCGCCATCAACGCCGGCCACCCTGACACCGCGGGCGGGTGGGGCGTGCCGACGGCCACCGACATCGCGTTCGCGCTCGGCATCATGGCGCTCCTGGGCAACCGCATCCCGTCGGGCATCCGCGTGTTCCTCTCGACGCTCGCCGTTGCCGACGACATCATCGCCATCCTCGTCATCGCGATCTTCTACGGTCATGCGCCTGCGTTTGGGTGGCTGCTCGCCGCCGCGGTCGTGCTCGCGCTGCTCATCGCGCTCAACCGCGCGCACGTCTACGCGCTCGCCCCATACCTGGCGCTCGGCGTCGTGCTCTGGCTGTGCGTGTACCTGTCCGGCGTCCACTCCACCATCGCCGGCGTGCTGCTCGCATTCACTATCCCGTCAGGTTCGCGCGTCAACCTCCAGAGCTTTGGCGATTGGTCCGGAAAGAAGATCCGCCAGGCAAAGGCCGCGCTCAATCCCGAAGAGCCGCTCGTCGGCCAGAAGGAGTACATCCGCAACGTGCGCAGCCTGTCCGCGGTGTCGCGCCAGGTCATCCCGCCGGCGACGCGTCTGGAAAACGCCCTGTACCCGTGGGTGTACTTCATGATCCTGCCGCTGTTCGCGCTGACCAACGCCGACGTGAGCATCTCGGGCGACATCGCGTCCGTCTTTGGCAGCCCCGCGTTTCTGGGCGTGTTCTTCGGCCTGCTCGCGGGCAAGCCCATCGGCATTCTGCTGGCAAGCGTCATCGTCGTGAAGACGGGGCTGGCCAAGCTTCCCGAGCACGTCAACTGGCGCCACATGATCGGCGCGGCGGTGCTCGGCGGCGTCGGCTTTACCATGGCGATCTTCGTCGCCAACCTCGCGTACAGTTCCGAGGCGGCGCTCACGTCCGCCAAGCTCGCGATTCTGCTCGCATCTGCCGTGGCGGGCATTGTGGGCTTTGCGATTCTCAGCATCGAGGCGCGCGCGGCGGCTGCTCGCGGCGTCGAATACGTCGAGGTCGCGGCAGACAAGGCCAACATGCAGCATGCCGACCGCGAATACCGCGACCTCTCCTAAAACTGCAAATAGGGGACAGTCCCCAATTTGCAGCCAGTGTCCCTTTTTTGCAGGTAGCGTTAGACCTCGAGGTTCTTGAACGCCTCGGGGACCTCCTTGTAGCCGTGCGACTTGACGGCGCCCACGATCAGGCCGATGACGAGCCAGCTCACGCCGACGATGTACGTGAGCGGGTCGAACCCGGTGAACACGTACGCCAAGATCAAGATGCCGATCCACGGGCAGATGAGGTACTTCACCCAGTCGCCCGCGGTCTTGCGGCGCTTCTCCTTGATGAAGAAGAATTTGAACACGGCAAAGTTCAGGATGATGAACGACGACAGCGCGCCAAAGTTGACGAGCGTGGTCAGCGAGCTCATGCCCAGCGTCGGGGCCAGGATCAGCACGACGACGCCGATGAAGATGGCGCCGACCCACGGGGTCTTCCACTTCTTCGAGACCTTGCCGAAGATGCTCGGGATCACTTTGTCGCGGCCCATGGAGTACAGCAGGCGCGAGGCAGCGAGCTGCGCGTTCATGATGTTCGCGATGCCCACGGCGATGATGTTGATGACGAGCATGATCTTCATGAAGATGTCGCCGCCGACGAGCTGCACACCGTAGAAGAAGGCGTTGTTCGCATGCTGCTCGTCCCAGCTCGCCCAGTCGGGCTGCACGAGCGAGGCGAGGTAGGTCTGCGCGATGAACACGACGATGATGATGCCGAGGGCGATCATGATGCCGCGGCCGATGTTCTTCTCGGGCTCGTGCGTCTCTTCGGCCAGCGTCGAGATGCCGTCGAAGCCGAGGAAGTTGAGCGCGGCGATGGAGATGCCGGCGGCCACGAAGTGCGCGTCGACCTTGCCGGGCTGCCACAGCGGGTCGATGACGAACGCGCCGGTGCCGCCCCCGCCGAGCACGTACTTGCTCGCCAGGTAGACGAACGCGATGACGGCCAGGATCTCGATCGCGAAGATGACGAAGTCGAGGCCCTTCGTCATCGAGATGCCGCGGATGGTGACGAAGGTGTTGAACGCGACGAACACCAAGATCCACAAGAACCAGGGGCTTTCCGGGATGAGCATCGTGCCCCAGTTGGCGACCATGACGTAGAGCAGGGCCGGCGTGATGACGTAGTCGAGCAAGATGAGCCAGCCGGAGATGAAGCCGACGTGCGGGTTGATGCCGCGCTGCACGTACGAGTACACGGAGCCGGCGATGGGGAAGCGCGCCGACATGCGCACGTAGCTGAGCGCCGTGAAACTGATGGCGATGAAGCCGATGATGTAGACGAGCGTCGACATGCCCATGGATTCCTGGCTGACCAGGCCCCAAATGGACTGCGGCGCGATGATGACCATGAACAGCACGCCGTAGAGCACGACGTCTTTCAGGCCGAGCTGGCGGTTGAGCTCCTGCTTGTAGCCGAACTCCTCGAGCCTCTCACCCGAGTTTGCGTTCGGCGCCTTTTGTTCGGACACGCGATTTCCTCCT
>JBJEHP010000016.1:0-4291 GCA_051876145.1 Coriobacteriales bacterium
TACCCACGGCCCCTCGTGTCAAAGTGAACCGATACCCACGGCCCCTCGTGTCATTGTTCGAGCTGTTCCGCAATCTCCAACCAGGAATCCTCGAGTTCTTCAAGCTCGGCCTCGAGCCCCGAGATCTTCTCCTGCTGTTGCCCCAAGGCGACGAAATCGGTCCCGTCGATCTTGAGCAGCTCGCCTTTTGCCTTGTCCAGCTTGCTGCGCAGCGTCCCCATCTTACGCTCCAGCGACGTGCGCTGCTTCTTGAGCTCGCGCAGCTCCTTCTGCGAAAGCCCGCCTTCTTCGCCCCCGCCCTGCTTGGCATCCGATGCCGTGCTGCGCGCGATGAACGAGCCCTGGTGCGCCCTGCGGTCGAGCTCCTCGAGGTACTGGTCCACGCCACGCGGCATGTGGATGACCTCGCCGTCGATGAGCGCGTACTGGTCGTCGGTAACGCGCTCGACCAGGTAGCGGTCGTGGCTCACGAGTATGAGCGTGCCGGGCCATGTGTCGAGCAGACTCTCGAGCTGGGCGAGCATATCGGTGTCGAGGTCGTTGCCGGGCTCGTCGAGGATCAGGACGTTGGGACGGTCGAGCAGGATGAGCATGAGCTGCAGGCGGCGTTTCTGACCGCCCGAGAGGTCCTTGACCGGGCAGCTCATCTGTGCCGCCTCGAACCCGAGCTCCTCGAGCAGCTGCATCGGGCCCATGCTCGTGCCGTCGGCCAGCTCGTAGCGCGTCTTGTAGTGGGCGCACACCTCGCGCACGCGCAGGTCCTGAAGCTCGGTGAGCTCGGAGAGCTGCTGCGAGAGCACGGCGAACTTGACCGTCTGGCCGATCTCGACCCTTCCGCCGGTCGGCTTGAGCTTGCCCTGGATGAGGTTGAGCAGCGTCGTCTTGCCCGCGCCGTTGGAACCGAGCAGGGCAATGCGGTCGCCCGCGCCGATGTTCCAGTCGATGGGCTTGATAAAGGGCTTGCCGTCCCAATCGAACGACGCGTGCTTGAGGTTGATGACTTTCTTGCCCAGGCGCGACATGGCGCTGCGGCGCAGCTCGATCGTGTTGCGCAGCGGCGGTTCGTCCGCGATGAGCTCTTGAGCCGCCTCGACCCTGAAACGCGGCTTGCTCGAGCGTGCCTTTGCCCCGCGCGCGAGCCACGCGAGCTCGCGGCGCAGGATGTTTTGCCGTTTTGCCTCGGCGACGGCCGCCTGACGCGCGCGCTCGACGCGCTGCTGGATATAGGCGGAATAGCCACCCTCGAACGGCGTGATGATGCGGTCGTGCACCTCCCACATGTTGAGGCACACCTCGTCGAGGAACCAACGGTCGTGCGTCACGACCAAAAGAGCGCCCTCGCCATCGCGCCAGCGGTGCTTGAGGTGCTCGGCGAGCCAGTGGATGCCCTCGATGTCGAGGTGGTTGGTGGGCTCGTCCATCATGAGCACGTCCCACCTGCCGATCAGCACGCGCGCGAGGTCGACGCGGCGGCGCTGCCCACCCGACAGGCTGCCGACGGGTGCCTCGTGGTCGAGGTCGCCCACGAGCTCGTCCAGGATGCCGCGGATGCGCGCGTCTCCCGCCCACTCGTATTCGGGCAAGTCTCCCACGATGGCATAGATGACCGTGTCCGCATCGTCCAGATGGTCGTTCTGTCCCAACATGCCCACGGTGACCGAGCCCGTCTTGACCACACGGCCGGCATCGGGCTCGAGCTCGCCCGAGAGCACGGCGAGCAGCGAGGACTTGCCGTCGCCGTTGCGCCCGACGATGCCGATGCGGTCGCCCGCGTTCACGCCCAGGCTGAGCGCGTCGAAGATACGCGCCGTCGGAAACTCGAGCTCGATGTTTTCGCATCCAAGAAGAAACGCCATGACCCACCCTCACGTACAGATTGCAATCGGCTGCTATTGTAGAAGACTTTCGCGCGGCTGCACACGGGCCTGCCCATCTGTACCCATCGAAGCGCCCTGAACGTGATATTCCATATGAGCCACTGGCCCAAGTACGCTAAGATGGGACAAAACGTAGGAAGGTCACGCAATGGCAGATCCGCTGTTTAGCATGCAAGCGCCGCCCATAGCGGTCGACAAGGGCTCCGACACCCCCATCTACCAGCAGATATACGAGTCGGTGCGCACGAGCATCGAGGCGGGCGTGCTCCGCCCCGGCGACAAGCTCCCCTCCATCAGGATGCTTTCGGCGGGCCTCAAGATCGCCCGCAACACCGTCGACAACGCCTACAAGCAGCTCATCGTCGAAGGCTACGTCGCGAGCCGGCAGGGTTCGGGCTTTATCGTGCAGGAGATCTCGCGCGACGCCCTCGCCGAGCTCCCCACCCCCCACGCGCGGGTGCAGCTGCCCAAGCGCAAGGTGGAGCCGGTGCGCGACTACCGCTTCGACCTCTCCTACGGCAACCTCACCACCGACGCGTTTCCCATGAGCACCTGGCGGCGCATCGCCGCCGACGTGTTCTCCGATGCAAACGCCGAAAAGATGGCATCGTACGGCGACCCCTTCGGAGAGCGCCAGCTCAGGCTCCAGATCGCGCGCCACGTCGCGCTCACCCGCTCGGTGCAGTGCACACCCGAGCAGATTCTGATCACGAGCGGCACGCAGCAGTCGCTCAACGTCGTGCTGGGCATGTTCGACGCCGAGCGCGATGCGGTGGCGATCGAAGATCCGGGCTATGCGGGCGTGCGCGCCGCGCTGCAGCACACGAACTTCGACGTGCGGCGCGTGCGAACCCTCGAAGGCGAAGATGCCTACCTTGCCGACGTCAAGGCAAGCGGCGCGCGGCTCATCTACACCACCCCCTCGCACCAGTTCCCCCTGGGATGGTGCATGAGCCAGCGCGTCCGCTCCGTCTTGCTCGAGCATGTCGTGAAGCACGACGCCTACCTTATCGAAGACGACTACGACAGCGCGTACCGCTACACGACTCAGCCGATCCCCTCGCTGCGCTCCAAGGACCGCTGGGGGCGCGTCATCTACCTGGGCACGTTCTCGAAGATTCTCTCGCCCGCCCTGCGCATCGGCTACATCGTGCTGCCCGTCGAGCTGCTCGACCGCTACGAGCAGCGCTACAAGGGCACCCGCGCAACCGTCTCGTGGGCAGACCAGACCCTCGTCGCGACCTTCATGGAACAGGGGTACTGGGACAAGCACCTGCGCCGCATCGTCAACCTGTACCGCAAGCGCCACGAAGCGCTCATGGCAGCGCTCGCGCACACGTTTGGCGGCCATATCGCCATGCACGACGGGGAAGCCGGCCTGTTCACGGCATTTGACATCGACAACGGGATGACGCAAGAAGAGCTGGTCGCATCCGCACGCAGCGCCGGCGTGCACATCGCGAATTCCAAGGAACTCTGGCTCGAGAAATCAGATGCGCCGGAAAACCTCGTCGTACTCGGCTTTTCCGCCGTGGACGAGGCGGGCATCGAGCAGGCGGTGGCACTGCTCGGAGATGCCTGGCTGCAAGGCTAGAACTTAGCGCTCGGCGCCTTCGGTGCCTTTTTCGCCGGGCGCCTCTTGGGCGGCGCGTTGCGCTTTTTCCTCGTCGCTCTGGATCTTCTCGAAGGTCTTGAGCAGGTCCTCGTCTTCGATGAGCTTCTGCTCGAGGCGCTCTTGCTCGCGCTCTTCGAACTCCTCTTCGACCTCGTCTTCGTACTCGTCCTCGTACTCGTCTTCCCAGTTCTCCTCGACGAGCTTCTGGCGCAGCACCGACCTCATGGACTCTGCCTCGATGAAGACGGAATGCGCCTGCGGCCAGCGCGCGTGCAGACGCCGCTCCAGGTCGTCGACGGTGAGCAGCACCTCGTGCGCCGAAAGCTCGGTCTTGAACGTCGCGTCGATGGCGATGAGGAGGTCTTCGGGGCCCATGTACATGGTGAGGATGCGGCCGCAGCTGATGACGCGGTCGTCGGCTTCGACGATGTCGCGCAGCTCGTCGAGCGACTGGTGCTTCATGCCCTCGCCCACGAGCAGCCCCTTGGTTTCGCGCAGCAAGATGATCGCGACGAAGCACAGCAGGATACCGATGAGGATGGAGGCGACGCCGTCGAAGTAGAGGTTGCCGGACACGTCGCAGACGATCGTCGAGACGAGCGCGAAGCACAGGCCGAGCTCGGCGGCCGAGTCTTCCAAGACGACGGTGTACAGCGACGGGTCCTTGGCGTCGCGGATGAACTTTACCGGGCCGACGTCGCCGCGCGCGGCGTTGAACTGCTTGATGCCGATGCCGAGGGTGATGCCCTCGATGACCATGCCCGCCACGATGACGATGAAGTTGAGCGTCGTGTCGCCG
>JBJEHP010000017.1:0-4231 GCA_051876145.1 Coriobacteriales bacterium
TGCGGATGACGCCCGGGCCGAGGAGACGCATGATCGGGCCGGAGAAGAGGAACATGATGACGAGGTCGCAGATGATGCCAAGCGCGAGCGTCAGGCCGAAGCCGCGCACATCGCCCATGGCGACGAAGTACAGGATGAGGGCGGACACGAGCGTGACCACGTCGGCGTCGATCGAGGTGAAGATGCCCTCGTGGACGCCCGAGACCGAAGCGCTCTTGACCGACTTGCCCTGTCTGATCTGCTCGTGGAAACATTCCATGATGAGGATCGAGGAGTCGGCCGCCATGCCGATGTTGACGATGATGCCCGCGATGCCGGGGAGCGTGAGGCTGAACCACCCGAGCTGCGACAGCCCCGCGAGAAGCCCCAGGTAGACAATCGACATGATGATGATGGACACGGCCGGCAGGAGGCCGAGGCCGTTGTAGAACACGAGCATCCAGATGATGACGAGTGCCAGGCCGATGAGCGCCGCCATGATGCCGGAGAACAGCGCGTTTTGGCCGAGCGTCGGGCCGACGGTGCTCGCCTGCTCGATGTGCAGCGAGACGGGCAGCGAGCCGGAGTTGATGATGGTCTTGAGCTGGTTTGCCTCTTCGGCCGTGTAGTTGCCCGTGATCTGCACCTGACCGTTGGTGATAGCCGCCTGGACGGCAGGCGCGCTTTCCACCACGCCGTCGAGCAGGATGGCGATCTGGCCATGCGTGCTCACGAGCTCGGAGGTGACCTTGGCGAACTGGCTCGTGCCCTCGGAGTCGAGGTCGAGGTTGACGGCGTAGCTGGCAGAGCCCTGGGGCCTGCCCACCGTGACGTTGGAGACGCTGTCGCCCGTCATAAACGCGGTGTAGCTGACACCGGACTCCTTGAGGTTCATGCCCGTGAGCCCCTGCTGGATGTAGGTGCGGACGTTCTCGTCTTGGATGTCGTTGACGTTGACGAACTCGAGGATGCCCTGGCTGGACAGCGTGTCGAGGATAGCCTGGGAGTTTTCCTGGGCGCCGGGGATCTGCACCAGGAAGGAGTTGCTCCCCTGCTGCTGGACCGTCGCCGCCGAGGCACCCGATGCGTTGACGCGGTTGGTGATGACCTGCTGCGCCTGGTTCATCTGGTCGCTCGTGATGGCCGAGCCGTCGTTGGTGGACGCGCTCAGGTTGACGGAGACGCCGCCTTGGATGTCGAGGCCCATGGTGATCTTGTCCTGCGGGGGATACAGCAGAAAGACCGATGCGATAAGCGCCGCGAGAATGACGACGAGGGCGACGACGCTGCCCTTTTTGCGCCCGCTGCGCGCCTCGGCGGGCGTGCTGTGCGCGGGCTTGTCGGCGCCTCTGCGCGGGCTGCGCTCGACGCTTGCAAGGCCCTCCTTGCGCATCGCCTCCTGCTTTGCCTTGGAGCGCGCGGCGGCCTTGGCCTTCTTCTCGGAACGCCTGCGCTGCTTTTCCATTTCCTTCTTGCCGCGCGCCTTGAGCTTTTCAGCCTCGCGGCGCTGCTTCTCGAGGTACTTGGGGTCGTTTTTCAGGGCTTCCTGGCGCGCACGCTCGTCGGCGGCCTTCTGGCGCGCCTGCGCTGCCATCTTCTGGTAGCGTTCGGCGTCGCGCTGCTGCCGCGCCCTGTCCTTCTCCCGTTTCTTGGCGGCCTTCTCGCGCTCTTTCGCGAGCTCCGCATTCATCTTCTCGGCTTGGGCGCGACGGCGCTCCTCGCCGGCAGATGACTTGTTGTTCTTCGCCATCAAAACTCCCGGATATGACTGGCATTATTCTTTGCCGTGAATAGCTGCTGCGTATTGTTGCGCAGCAGTCACGTGCTGCATTCTACAGCAGAGATTGCTGTTGGCCGCAGATGTTGCCCAGAAAGGAGCGGCGGTGCAAGGCGCACGGCCCTAACTCGTGAAGGGCCTCGATATGCGCGGCGGAGCCGTAGCCCTTGTTGCTGTCGAAGTGGTAGGCAGGATAGCTTTGCGCGTACTCGACCATGAGCGCATCGCGCGTGACCTTCGCGACGATGCTCGCCGCGGCAATGCACGCCGCCTTGCCATCCCCCTTGACGATGGTCTTCTCGTTGGCATGCAGGTGGATGGGATTGCCGTCGACGAGCACCGCGTCCGCGCCGCTCCCGTTGCCCCGTTCGGCGATGTCTCGCTCGCAGGCGGCAAGCGCCCTGCCCATGCACACGCGAAGCGATGCGGCCATGCCGCAGGCGTCAATCTCGTCGGGAGGGATATGGCAAATGCCCACCCCCAAGGCGACCTCGCGAATCTGCGCGGCGAGCGCCTCGCGGCGTTTGGGGGACAGCTTCTTGGAATCGTCGATGCCGACGACCTGCGGCTCGTCGGGGAGCGCAACGGCAGCGACCGTGAGCGGGCCGGCAAGGGCGCCACGCCCCACCTCGTCGATGCCGACGACGATGCCGGGGCCTCCTACCTCCCGCATAAAAGAGTAAAGCTCCGACGTGTGGATACGCCGGAGCTCCTCGCGCTCTTTTCTGGTGACGCCGATGGCCTAGAAGCCCTTCTCGCGGATGCGAGCAGCCTTGCCGACCTTGTCGCGCAGGTAGTAGAGCTTTGCACGACGGACAGCACCGTGGCGGACGACCTCGATCTTCTCGATCTTGGGAGAGTACACCGGGAAGGTGCGCTCGACGCCGACGCCGAAGGAAATCTTGCGAACCGTGAAAGTCTCGCGGCTGGAAGCGCCCTGACGACGGATGACGTCGCCCTCGAAGACCTGAATACGCTCGCGGTTGCCCTCTTTGATGCGGTAGTGAACCTTGACGTGAGAGCCAGCATCAAACTGCGGAACTTCCTTAATCTGCTGCTGCTCAATTGCGCGGATGTAATCCATTGTTGAGTCCCTTTTCTCTAGAGATGCGATGCGTTTCGCGTGCGGGCTCATCCCCACGGAGGAAACGACACAAGCAGACAGAATACAGCAACAGCAGCGCATCCGCAATGGCAAGTTGAGCTTTTTTAGAACAGGTCGAACGGGTCAACGTCCACGGCGACGCGCACGTCTTCCGCCGACTTCTTCCGCTTTGCCAGCAGGGGCGAAAGGATGCTCGAGATATCCGCGTTGACCGGCGCCTTGATGAGAATGTGCCAGCGGAAGTAGCCCCTCAGCTTGCCGAGCAGGCACGGACTCGGTCCGAGCAGCGTCCACTCGTGTCCGGCGCTGATGAGCGAAGACCCGATGGCAAGCGCAAACTCGGTTGCCACCTTGCGTACGGGCTGCTCCCGTTTGCCCCAGACGAGCACGTTGGCAAGCCGCGCGTACGGCGGGTAGAGCAGCTCCTGCCTGAGGGGCAGCTCCTCTTCGAGGAACAGCCTTCGGTCGTGCGCGGCGGCAGCGCGGATGGCCGGGTGCTCGGGCCAGTAGGTCTGGACGACCACGTGCCCGGATTTATCGCCGCGTCCCGCCCTGCCGCTCACCTGCTCGAGCAGCTGGTAGGTGCGCTCGCCGGCGCGAAAGTCGGGCAGCTTCAAGGTCGTGTCGGCGTTGATGACGCCGACGAGCGTGACGTCGGGAAAGTCCAGTCCCTTCGCGATCATCTGCGTGCCGAGCAGGATGCCGCCCTCGGATTCCCTGAACTGCTCGAGCAGGCGCTCATGGGCTCCCTTGCCCTTGGTCGAGTCGGCGTCCATGCGCACGATGGGCATGTCATCGGGCACGATTTGCCTGAGCTCGGCCTCCACGCGCTCCGTACCCGTGCCGAACTTGCGCAGGTAGGGGCTGCCGCAGCGCGGGCAGCGCGGCGGGACGGGCTCCACGTGGTCACAGTGGTGGCAGGCCAGGCAGTTGTCCCGCTCGTGGTACGTCAGCGAGACGGCGCAGTCGGGACAGGTGGGCACGAAGCCGCACTCGCGGCACAGCACGAACGAGGCAAACCCGCGTTTGTTGAGCAGCAGCACGGCCTTCTCCCCGCGTTCGTGGACGCCCATGAGCGCGTCGACGAGCGTCTTCGAGAACATAGAGCGCGAGCCGTTCGAGAACTCCCTGCCCATGTCCACGACGTCGACCGGCGGCAGAGGCTTGTGGTTGGGACGCTCGGGCAGCACGACATGACGCCAGTTGCGCGACGGATTGGCTCCATTCTCGCAGCTCGCGAGCGTGTCGATGCTGGGGGTCGCCGAGCCGAGCACGAGCGCGGCCTTTCTGGCCTCGCACATCTTGAGCGCGACGTCGCGTGCGCTGTAGCGCGGCGCGGAATCCTGTTTGTAGGAGCCCTCGTGCTCCTC
>JBJEHP010000018.1:0-4229 GCA_051876145.1 Coriobacteriales bacterium
CGCCCCCGACATCCACAATCAGGCGCCCTTCAACGAGCTTGTCGCCTGCCGTCTCATGGACATCCTCGACATCGCGCACGTCAAGCAGCAGCTCGTGCACGCCCGCATCAAGGTGCAGGGGCGTGAGCGCGACGCATGGCTGCTTCGCTCCAAATGCTACCGCGAAAAGGGCATGCAGAGTGCAGCGCTCGAGCTCGTCTTCGACGCGGGCCAGCAGCAGTACGAGACACCGCTGGAGTTCTGCCTGCGCCAGGGCTGGTCGCATCAGGTAAGCGCTCTGCTGCTCGTCGACTTCCTCATCGCCAACCACAGCAGGACCGGAGACAACATCGAGGTCGTCCGCAAGCCAGATGGAACATGCGAGCTCGCTCCCCTGTACGCGAACGCCCGCTCGCTCATCTCCTCGTGCTGCACGACCGAGCTGAGCATCGAGCGCTTCGACCCGCTGCTCGACCTCGACGCGGACAACTTCCTCGGGTCGCGCTCGCTCGTGGAGAACCTGCAGTTCGTGGACCCCGCCTTCAAAGTCCGGTCGCTGCTCCCCGAGCACCGAGAACTGCTGTTTCGTGGCTTCAGGGGCATACTCCCCAAGCTCTACCAAGATGCGATGTGGGACATCATCTGGGGGAGGTGGCGCGCCTATGCGCGTCTTCGCGGTCTATAACGCGCTCGTGCGCACACGCCGCGCCTGCTGCTGGCTGCGCTACGAGCCCAGCAACGAGCACTTCTCCTTGGATATCGCCGACTGGGCGGATGAAGACGACGTGCCGTTCCCGTTTGGCGGCTACCTTGCCCGCGGTCAGCATCTCATCGAGGGAACTCCCGTCAAGCTCTGGGCCTTCAGCAGGACGACGCCGCCCGACCGTGCGAACCTCCAAGAAGCGCTCGAAGCGTGCAATCTTTCGGAATACTACCTGCCCACGCTCCTCGTCGCCACAAAGGGACGCTCCTCGCACGACGACTTCCTCTTAGAAGAGGTTCGCAGCATCGGCTACCAGAAGGCACCCCTCGGAACAGAACTCGGAGCGGGAGAGACGCTTGGCGAAGCACTTGGACGAGCGCGCCGCGCCGCCGGGATCACCCAGTCCGAGCTCGCTGAGATCACGGGCATCCAGCAGGCGGCAATCAGCAGGCTCGAGCAGGGTCATGGCAACCCGACGCTCGCGACGCTCGAGCTCGTCGCGCGGGGCATTGGCCGCACGCTCAAGATCACGCTCGAATAGGAAAAAGGGGCACCTCCTATGAGGTGCCCCAATGCTTCTCTGCTGTTTGCGGTTTGCGCTCTACAGCTCGACGAACCAGGCTCGCGTGCAGTTGACTGCCTTCTCGATATCGTCCTGGATACGCGCGGTGATGGGCTTGTCGAGGTTCATGAGCACCAATGCGGTGTCCGTCTCGTCGTTGCGCGCGATCTGCATCGACTCGACGCTGATGCCCGCGTCGCCCAGAATCGTGCCGATCTTGCCGATGCGGCCCGGGCCGTCCACGTACTCGAGGATGATGACGTCCTGCTCGGGAACGAAGTCGACGGTGTAGCCCGAGATGTCGATGATGCGCGGGTTGTCATGGCCGAGTGCCTGCGTTGCCGCCACCTCGACGTCGCCTTTGTTCGTGCGCGCCGTGATCTCGACGTAGGACGGGTATACGTAGCTCAGCGGGTCGGTCTTCGTCTCGACCTCGATGCCGCGCTGCTCCGCCAGGTACCCGGCGTTGATGATGTTGACCGGCACCTCGCTGCCCGGGGCGACGATGCCCGCGAGCGCCGCCGTGCCAAGTGCCGTCGGGTCGGTCTTGGAAATCTCGCCGCAGACCCTCACGGTCACCTTGCTCACGCTGCCGGTCGTCAGCTGCGCGATCAGCTCGCCGGTCTTCTGGCAGACAGGCATGTAGGTGCCGATCTTCTGCATGACGTCTTCGGGGATGCGCGCGGCGTTGACCACCGTGTTGACGGTCTTGCCCTGCAGGCCCGCAATCACGTATTCCGCAATCTGCGTTGCGGCACGCGTCTGGGCCTCGTGCGTGGAGGCGCCCAGATGCGGGGTGAGCACGACGTTGTCGAAGCCATGAATCGGGGAGTCGCTGACCGGTTCATTCTCCCACACGTCGATGCCCGCACCGCCGATATGGCCGGTCTCGAGCGCCGTCGCCAGTGCATCGAGGTCGACGAGGCCACCGCGTGCCACGTTGAGGACGATGGCGCCCTCGGGCATCGCGTTGAGCTGCTCGGCGCCGATCATGTTGGTCGTCTCAGGCGTCTTGGGCATATGCAGCGTGATCACGTCAGAGCGCTTGCACACCTCGAGAATGTCGTCATAGAGCGTGATCCCGTAGTGAGCGGCGAGCTCGACCGGGCAATACGGGTCGTAGCCGATGAGGTTCATGCCAAATGCCGCCGCGCGCTCCGCGACGAGCTGCCCCACATGGCCAGTGCCAAAGATGCCGAGCGTCTTGCCCTGCAGCTCCGTGCCGACGAACTTGGAGCGGTCCCATTTGCCATCCTTCATGCTCTTGTCGGCGCGGGCCGTGTTGCGCGCAACGGCAAGCATGAGCGCCATCGTCTGCTCGGCAGCAGAAACGATGTTGGAAAGCGGTGCATTGCATACGATGACGCCGCGCTCGGTGGCAGCCTCACGGTCGATGTTGTCGACGCCGACGCCGGCACGACCGATAATCTTGAGCTTCTTGCCCGCTTCGATGACCTCGCGGGTCACCGTCGTGGCGGATCGGACGATCAGGGCATCATAATCGGGAATCATATCGAGCAGCTGCTCGGGAGTGGTGTCGGGTTTAAAGGTTACGTCGTAACCAGCGTCTTCGAGAACGGCAATGCCATCCTTCGAGAACTTCTCTGGAATCAAGACCTTCATGTAGCATCCTCTGCTTTCAAGTAGACCTGTCTTGCGAACGGGGAACATTGTAGAGGTTTGTCTACTTAATCAGTTGGTAATACGAAAAAAATTGGAAATACTGGTAATTTTTTGCTGTTTTGGTTGTATTCTGCAATTCGTATATATGTCGGTCTATAATGATTGCAGCCTTTTCGTATTCTTTTTACAATGTTGCTATGCCTACCGTAGTACTTACACATACAAGCGCGCTTGAATACTGGCGTTGTATCGCCATAGATAATACAGAACGTGCAGAATTTTCAGGCTCGTCATTCACCCGAGCGCCACACCTTCGCGAGCTCGTGGAGCTCAGGGGCTCGGCGCCGCTACAACAGCTCAGCGCGCCCCTGACACTTCTCACGCTTCATCGCGATGAACGCAGGAGCACCGCTGTAGCACGCTATATCTGCCAGCAAGGACCATTCCCGCAAGGCTCATTCGTGGCCATTGGATACGACATCACCACAGATACGACCATCGCCGTGTGCAGCCCCGAGCTGTTGTTCATTCAAGCGGCAAAAAATTGCAGCGCACTCGAGGCGACCGCTCTCGGCTTCGAGCTCTGCGGGAGCTTTAGGGGCAGCGAGCCCGTGACTACGCCAGAAAGGCTCTCTTCCTTTGCAGATAAGGCGCAGGGCATGAGTGGTGCAAAGCAGGCGCGCAGGTACGCACGACTAATCTTGCCCAACGCCACATCCCCAGAGGTGGCACGACTCGCGATGCTTGTGCACCTCCCGCGCTCCCTTGGAGGCCTTGGGGTACCTGCGCCTCAGCTCGATGCGCGAATCCCCGCACCAGACGAAGCAGCCCGCATCATCGGGAGCAGGCACTTCGCGCCCGATCTCTTGTGGCCCAAAATCGAAGTTGCGGTGGAATACGACTCACGCGAATGGCATAGCGCGCAGACTCATGCCGAGCACACGCGGAGAAAAGAACTTGCCTATACCCTGGCAGGCGTAGACGTCATCTCGCTCGATCAAAAACAGGTAAGAGACCTCAATCTCATGCGAGAGATCTTTGAAGAGATCGACCACAAACTTGGGAACAGAAAGCTCCCCGTCAACGAGAAACAAAAGGAGCGTCAGGAGCAGGCCCATGAACTGCTCTGCAAGCTCGAGCCGATTGCCCGTATCGAGGCAAGACGGGAATAGCTCTCAGGCAGCCAACACATATCACAGAAAATCAAGAGCATAAAAAATGCACCCCGATAGGGATGCATATACAGAGCAAATTGAAAGCTAGCGTCAAAAACAAAGAGCATCTCAATTAAGCTTCTAGAAACTACAGAGGCCCCCGGAAGGCCCAGCTGCGTCCTGCCCTCCCACGGACTGCACCGCAGTA
>JBJEHP010000019.1:0-4222 GCA_051876145.1 Coriobacteriales bacterium
AGCCGATGACGATACCGCCGATGATGACGGCGATGTTGACGATGTTGAACGTGCCGTTGGCAGCGCCCTGGTCCATGCCCATGGTCTGGACCATGTAGGTGGTCTCAAAGTTCATGACGCAGGCGGTGCCCAGGGAGAACGCGGCGAAGGCGATCATGGAAACCCACACGGACAGGCTCTTGAAGCCCTCGGAGACCTTAGCCGGCTCAGAGCTGTCGCCCTCTGCCTCGAGGTAGTTGTGCTCGGGCTGGTGCACGGCGAGAACCCACACGACGGTGATGACGGCCAGCAGCACGACGACAAACCAGAACACGTTGTGGTACGTGGAGGGATCGCCAACGTTGAAGAAGAAGCCGGAGGTGCCCATGATGAACAGCGAGCCGAGCGGGACCCACACGGAGAAGATGCCGTTGGGAACGCCGCGCTTGCTGGGCGGGAACCACTCGGAGAACAGCACGGGGATGACCGTGCCGATGCAGGAATAGCCGACGCCTTCGATGAGACGTCCGACGACGAGCAGCTCGTAGGTTTGCGCGAAGGCGCTGATCACAGCACCGACCAGTGCGCAAATCAGGACCATCAGCGTCGCCTTCTTGGTGCCGAACTTGACGATGATGCTCGCTGCGAAGAATGCCAGGACAAACCCGACATAGCCGTTCAGAGACATCAGGAAGCTCATCTGGCCCGTGTCCATCCCGAGAGCCGGGAGGACGAGCGTTGCCGTTGCCGGCAGCTTGTTGTTGTTGACCGAGATGAGAATCGATGCCAGGATCGCGACGATCGCGACGACCCATGCGCGCGCCGAGGAGTTAATCTCGGCTTTCTTTTCTTCTGCGCTCATACCCTTCCTTCTTTCAATTGTGACAAGCCCCAAAACTTGTCTGCTCGCGTGGAACGCTGCACGGCACCGCATCGATATCGCCGTGCAGCATTCCCCTCTCTGCGCGCCGCGCGTCTCACTCGCACGGCATTTGGCGGCATATGGTTTCGCCACTAATGACTTTACGGGCGGCGCGGCAGAACGGCTGCGACGCTTCTGATGCACGTAGAGGGCGCTGTCTCGTTGCTGAGACACTTCTGGTGGATGTGTCACGCATCTTGGTATTTGCCAGGGAATAAAGAAGGGCATAAAAAAGGCCCGTCTGCGTTTTCGCAGACGGGCCATGCTGTAACAGGAGGAAGCGCTTAGTAGCCGAGCTCGCCCAGAAGCACTTCGAGACGGGCGATGACGATGCTCGTGTCCGCGAGTGGGTTTTTCATGCCTCCGGCAGGAGCCTCCTCGAACATCGTCAGGCGCTCGGTCATGTCCTCGATATGGTCCGAGTAACGCTCGACCATCTCGTTTACCCATTCCATGCACAGCACGGGGTTGCCGACCTTCAGCCTGACTCTGCCGTTTTGCGCATCAGCGACGATCTGCGCCCTCGTGATTTCTGCAACTGCCATATCCTGCTCATCTCCCAGTGCCGACGTGATACCAGATACGTTCTAGCGGCAATCATAGGATGTGGGCGCGCGGCCTCGCGTGCCAATGAGACAGTCCAGCCGAGCTGTCTTACGCTTGCGCGGAATCCTCTGGGGAGGCGGGCAGGTCGTATTCCAGGACGTAATCGTTCATCTGGATACCCTCGCCCACCTGGGCGTCGACCTTTTTGATCTTCTTGAAGCCCATGTGGTCGTAGCGGTCGAGGCTCGCGATGTTCTCGCGTGCACAGTTGAGTCGGATCTTGTCGAGCCCGTGCGCGCGGGCGCGCTGCTTGACGAACTGCAGCTCCTGCCTGCCGTACCCCTTGCCACGGTTGCCCTTTGTCAGGTAGAGCTTGCTCAGGTAGAGGTGGTCGTCCTTGGGGGCGACGGCGACAAAGCCCACATGCGCGCCATCGGCGTCGGCAAAGTAGTACTCGTAGTCCTCGTCGGCGATTTCGCGCGTGATGGTCTCGGTACCCAAAAGGTACTGGACCAGGTAATCGACTTTGTTCTGGGGGAGGATCTGGGAGAAGTATTCCTCGAAGATGTCTCCGGCAAAATTTGCCAGCTCGGCTATATGCTCAGGTTCATCGACTTTCACGAACGTCAGTTCGCTCATTCGGCTCACCCATCCTTTTCTGCTCAGCTGTCAACACGTCGAGTCGACGTATTTCTTTTACCAAGAAGATAGAGCAAAGCACGACCGACAGGATATCCGCCACAGGAAAAGCAAAACAAAACCCGAGCAGGGGCGTGACGCCCGGGACGAGGTGCGGAACAATCATCGGGCCCAAGAAGTACATGGGCAGCACGAAGATGAGCTGCCTGGTAAGCGACAGGATCGTCGACTTGACGGGCTGGCCCGTTGCCTGGAAGTAGTTGGAGCCGATGATCTGCACGCCAATGATGGGGATGAAGAAGGTCTGAATCTGCAGGGCGACGATGGAGAAGTCCATCAGGTGCTGCTCGACGCCGAACAGGCTCACGAGCTGCACGGGGAACAGGTGGATGATTGCGAAGAAGAACACGAGGATGACCGTCGAGACGATGATCGCGTCGTACAAGGCGCGCTTGACGCGGTCGAACTTGCGCGCGCCGATGTTGAAGCCGAGGATCGGCTGCGCTGCCATGGAGACACCGACCGCCGGGAACACGGCGAACATGACGATCTTCACGACGACACCGATGCTCGCGAGCGCGCCGTCCGTGCCGAGCACGTCCATGGAGCCCAGGTACGCGAGCGTCGAGTTGGCGATGACCTGCGTGATGGCTGCCGCCGCCTGCAGGGCAAAGGGCGCCATGCCCATGGTGACGATGCGCCCGCAGAGCTTCCAGTCGGGGCGCAGGTTCTTGGCGCGCAGCTTGAACGGCGCCTTCTTGTCGAAGATGAAGTACCACAGCACCCACACCGACGAGACGACCTGGCCGAGCACCGTGGCGCTGGCAGAGCCTGCCACGCCCCATCCAAAGACGAGCACGAACAGGTAGTTGAGCACGATGCAGGCCACCGTGCCCACGCCCGCCGTCGCGAGCGCCAGATACGGGGCGCCGGCGGTCCTGATGAAGTTGTTGATGCCAAACGAGATGTTGTTGAACACGAAGCCGAACGCGATGATCTGCATGAACAGGCGCGCATACGGAAGCGTCGTGTCCGTCGCGCCCACGACGCGCAAGATCGGGTCGAGGCAGAACAGCGCGATGAGGGCGATGGGCACCGCCTCGAGCAGGACGATCGTCATCGCGTTGCCGAGGGTCTTTTCCGCGAGGTCCTTCTTGCCCTCGCCGAGCATGATGGCGGCAAGCGCGTTGCCGCCGGCGCCGGCGATGACGCTGATGGCGATCAAGACGGTCATGACGGGCGCGGCGACGGTGGTCGCCGCCAGGCCGACCTCGCCCATGGCCTGACCGAGAAAGATCGTGTCGATGATGTTGTAGAGTGCGTTGAAGACGACGGCGGCGACCGCGGGGACGCCAAATTCGAACATGAGCTTGCCGATGGGCGCCGTGCCCATGCGCATCACCTTGGGGTTGGGGCCGCCTGTTGCAGCCTGCCCCTTGGACGCTGCGTCTTGTTTCGCCTCTTCCGACACGTAGTCTCCTTTACACACAGCAAAGGCTGGAAGTCGTGACCTCCAGCCTTTGCATGGGATGGTACTGAAAAACTGTTGTTCTACGCAGCAGCGTTCTTTGCAACCTCGCAAAGCTGGGCAAAGCCCTCGGGATCGTTGATGGCCATATCGGACAGGACCTTACGGTCGAGCTCGATGCCGGCGGTCTTCAGACCGTGCATGAACACAGAGTACGACATGCCGTTGATGCGGCAAGCAGCGTTGATGCGGGTAATCCACAGACGGCGAATCTCGCGCTTCTTGTTGCGGCGGTCGCGGTATGCATACTGACCAGAGTGCTGGACCTGCTCTTTAGCAGCCTTGTACTGACGGGATTTCGCGCCGTAGTAGCCCTTGGCTGCCTTGAGTACGGTGCGATGGTGCTTCCTGGCGTTAACGCCGCGCTTGACACGTGCCATTTATCTATCAACTCCTACTAGTAAACTAACGAATGACGGCGCGTGATTAGCCACGGCCCAGGTTCTTCTTGACGACCTTGAGGTCTGCAGGCGCCAGCTCGGTCTCGTGACGGAAGTTGCGCTTGCGCTTCTGGGACTTCTTGGTCATGATGTGGCTCTTGTACGCCTTGGCGCGCATGATCTTGCCGGAACCGGTGACGCGGAAGCGCTTTGCGGTGCCCTTGTGGG
>JBJEHP010000020.1:0-15845 GCA_051876145.1 Coriobacteriales bacterium
AACCCCGTCGAGAAATCGGCGGGGTTTTGTTTTGGTCTGAAACGTTCTGAGATGAATGTATGTGATGCAGGAGAGGCGGAGCGGGAGACGCGTGCCTCGGGGACGCGCGTTAGATGTCAAGCTCGAGCAGCTCGAGGATGGCGCCCGTCGCCATGGGGACCGAGGCCTTGACCTCGTCGGTAAGGTCGATCGTGAGGTCCTTGGGGAAGCAGTCCTTCTTCTGGACTCCCACGCAGCGGATATCGGCATCGTAGCCCGCCAGACGCGCGTTGGTGAGCACGTCGGGGATGCGCATGTCGTGTAGCGAGTGCATAACGCAGTTGGCGGCCATCTCCTCGGGCGTGAAGGTGTAGCAGGTGCCTGGAACCGCCTCGGGTCCGCAGTTGACGATGTCAACAACCACGATCAGATCGTAATCGCGGATGAACGGCAGCAGGCTCAGCCCCATCGTGCCGGCGTCCAGCACGGGGATACGGTCATCGTCTTCGGGCTCTTCCGTCTCTGCCGGCCGGAACGTCTTCATGAGCAGGTCGGCATGCTCCTCGTCGAAATGCTCGAGGGCGGCCTCACGCTCGGTGAGCACCTTGGCCATATAGGGGCCAAATCCCTCGTCGAGCATGAGCATGTTGCCCACGCAGGCAACGAGTTTCTTCTGCTTGGCAGCGTCTTGCGCCATAGTCACTTTTCCTCCTCGTCTGCGGCGATGGCGTCAGAGAGCAGCTCGACCGCCTCGAGCGTGCTCAAGCCCACCGTGTTGACGGTGATGTCCGCGTACTTCTGGTACAGCGGGCGTCGCTCGTCGTACAGGTCCTGCAACGTCGAGCCTTTTCGGATGACCACGCCGCGCGTGAGCAGGTCGGTATGCAGGCGCTTGGGAAGCTCCGTCATGTCGATGTCGATGAAGACGACACGTCCCAGCTTCTTGAGGTTTTCCATGCCCTGCTCGCTGTACACGGCAGACCCACCCGTGGCAATCACGTGATGCGTGCAGCGCAGACCCGCGAGGAGCTTGTTCTCCTCCTCGATGAAGCCCTCGATGCCCCGCTGCTCGATCAGGTCGGAAAGAAGCATGCCCGTGCCCTCCTGCAAGAGCAGGTCGGTATCGACGAAGCGATACCCGAGCCGCTTGGCCAGCACGACGCCGAGCGTGGACTTGCCCGCACCCGGCATGCCGATGAGTGTGATGTTGTCGGAGGCGGGCGTGCTGCCCGCAGGCGTCACCGCCAGAGTCTCTGTGTTCATACGTACCATTCTACGCTAACTACCGCTGCCGCCTTGCTGCAATACGGCGCGTACTGTGCGACAGGCAAGCGCAGCCAGGCTGCCACGCCGCACCCCCCTGCCTCCCGCTGCTGTGCCTTCTCTAAACAAAAGCAGACCCCCGCATAAGGCGAGGGTCTGCTGCAGTGCAAAGAAGATGTAACGTGAAGCCTAGCGCTTGGAGAACTGCGGCTTCTTGCGGGCCTTGCGCAGGCCGTACTTCTTGCGCTCGACGACGCGGGCGTCGCGGGTGAGGAAGCCAGCCTTCTTGAGATCGGAGCGGTAGTCGCCAGCGCTCAGCAGTGCGCGAGCGATGCCGTGGCGCAGAGCGCCAGCCTGGCCGGAGACGCCGCCACCGTTGCAGGTAGCGATGACGTCAAAGTGGTCGACCGTGTCGGTGACCCTGAAGGGAGCGAGTGCCATGTCAACCAGAGCCTGACGGCCGAAGTAATCCTTGCCGTCGCGCTTGTTGATGGTGACCTTGCCAGTGCCCGGAACGAGGCGAACGCGAGCTACAGCGTTCTTACGACGACCGGTGCCGATGTAAACAGCTTCGTTGTTCTGTGCCATAGTCTTTACGCCTCCAGGTCAATCTTGCGAGGGTTCTGTGCCTGATGCGGATGCTCCGGGCCGGTGTAGACCTTGAGCTTCTTGAGCATCTGGCGGCCCAAAGTGCCCTTGGGGAGCATGCCCTTGACCGCGTGCTGGATGACGCGCTCGGGGTGCTTGGCCATGGCCTCCTGGAAGGTCTCCTGACGGAGTCCACCAGGATGGTTGGTGTAGCGGTAGTACACCTTGTCGGTGACCTTGGCGCCGGTCACCTTAATCTTGTCGCAGTTGATGACGACGACGAAATCGCCCGTATCGACATGCGGGGTGTAGGTCGGCTTGTTCTTGCCGCGCAGAATCTGTGCAACGGCAGAGGCAAGACGGCCAAGCGTCATATCGGTCGCATCGACCAGAAGCCATTCGCGCTGGACTTCGCCTGGCTTCGCGTAATACGTCTTCACGTTTACTTCCTCCAAATAAGACAAAAACTGTTCATTCACTGAGTTTCACGGGGCTCAGAAAGCGAACCCGTTAAGGATACCCGCAAGGCGAGTCAAAAGCAATATGCAAATATGGTCGTTTTGCGATGAATTCGCCGATAGAGCGCGTGCCACGCCCTTACTGCTGGGGCTTGGGGCTCTCGCCTTCGTGCGGCGCCGTCCCGGCAGAACCCTCCTGCTCCGGTGCCTCGTCGCTCGGCGCCTCGGGCTGCTCCGGTGCGGCCGCCGACTCTTCGTCGTGCGGCTGCGCAGGCGCTTCGGGCTCTTCAGGCTCTTCAGGCTCTTCAGGCTCTTCGGGCTGCTCGGGCTCTTCGGGCTGCTCGGGCTGCGGCTGGGCCGCCGGCTCCTCGTCGTCTGCAGATGCCGTGGGCTGCTGCGGCTCGGCGTCTGCCGCCGTATAGGCAGGCTCCTGCTCACGCTCGAACGGCAGCGGATCGTCTTTCTTGCCCCAGCTGGCCACGTCAAACTGGCGCGTCCAGTACCCGAGCGCACGGCTCACGAGCAGCTGGATGAAGGCTTCCGCAACGCTCGACAGGTAGTACAAGACGATAACGAGCGGCAGCGCGGAGACGAGCGCCATGAGGATGAAGCCAAGAGCGGCGTCGCTGCTCATGTTGTACATGCCCGAGCCTGCCGCGGCGCCGACGAACAGGGTGCCGAGGACACCGGCCCCGACGATGGAGACCACGATGGCGAACACGAGGAAGTAGACGACAAAGCACACGATGGACATGCCGAAGATACGCAGCAGACCGCCGAAGTCGTGCTTGATCATCGACCAGACCTTGCCGAACTGCAGGCCCGTGCCCAGGCGGTCGTACATCATCATGCGCATGGTGCCTGCCCAGAAGAAGAAGACCGCCGCGATCGAGAGCACGAACCCGACAAATGCGATGACGCCGCCGAGCGCTCCCAGCAAGACGTTGCCCGACGCCATGGACGCATGGTAGTGATGCGAGTACATGGCGGCCGTCTGGGCTGCGGTGCTGCTGTCACTGATCGCGTTGCCGATGCCGGTGACGATGGCCGGGATGACTGTGCACACGAACAGGATGACCAGGGCGAACCAGCCCCAGCGCAGCATCTTGCTGTTCTTGCGCCCGTAGATCTTCTTGGGCAGCGGCGTGTGCATGCCCCAGGCGGCCTTGTGGCCCCACTCGAACGCGTAGCCGTAGACCGTCATCTGCCCGAAAATGGGAATGAAGTTGATGAGCCCGAGCAGGAAGATCTTGCCGATCCACCCCTCGGAGTTCTTGATATCGTTCCAGGCAGCGCTGAAGTACCTGCCGTTCATGCTGGGATACGTGGCCATGGGAGAACCCTTCCTCGCGGTGGTCAACATCTGAAGGTGCCCTACATTCTAACAGCTCGCCGCGACGCCAAACTTACACCTGCGCAACGTTAGCGGGTGCCGCCGCCAAGCGGGCGGGTGCCCCCGGCCATATCCAGCTAGACGAGGCGCTTGAGCATGGCGTCATGCGCGCGCCACTCGAGCGCGTCGTCCAGCGCGGAAAGCTCGGCACCCGGGTACTTGCGCTGCAGCGCGAGCCTGATGAGCTCGTCTGCGACGGCGGGATTCTTGGGCAGCAGCGGGCCGTGGCTGTAGGTGGCGAGCACGTTGCGGTAGCGGATGCCCTCCGTGCCGTCCTCGCCGTTGTTGCCGAATCCCTTCACTACCTTGCCGAGCGGCGTGGCGCCCTCGCGCAGGCGCGTGCGGCCGGCGTGGTTCTCAAAGCCAACCACGGTGGGCGAGCCCTCGAGGGCGGTCGCCTCGTAGACCATGTTGCCGATCATGCGGTCCTCGCCCGCCTCGGTGTACACGGGAATCGCGCCGATGAAGTCCGCGCGCTGGCCGTCGTGGCCCACGTAGTACTCGCCCAGGATCTGGTAGCCGCCGCAGATGGCGAGTACCGGGACGCCCGCCTCGATGGCTGCGGTCAGGCGCGCTGCCTTGGAGCCCGCGCGCCCGATGCCGAGGTCTTCCATGAGGGTGTACTGGTCGAAGTCCTGGCCGCCGCCCATGAAGAACAGGTCGATGACGTCGAAGTCGGCGTCCTCGCCCGCGCCCAGGCTCACGACCTTGGCCGTGATGCCGCGCCATGCGCAGCGCTTTTGCAGCGTGATGGTGTTGCCGCGGTCGCCGTATAAGTTGAGCAGGTCGGGGTACAGGTGCCCGATCGTGAGCTGCATGTTGTCTGCCATCGCCTCTACCCCTCCCAGAATCCCGCGAGGCCGAGCGCGCTCGCGACCTTCGCGCGGAACTCGAGCATCGCCGAGTAGTTGGCCACGACCGTGACGTTGTGGTCCATGCGCCCCAGCTCGCCGATGAGCTCGTCGTAGTCTTTCATGATGCGGATGCCGTCGCTCGGCATGCCGGCGTACTTGAGGCGCAGCGCCATGTCCTCGGCGCGGTCGCCGCTGCAGATCGCCTCGTGCTTGTGCGCGCAGATGGCCTCCCACGCCGCGTCGTAGATCCACGAAACGTCGGTGCCGTCGCACTCCTGATCGTTGAGGATGCAGACGATGCCCATGTTCTGGTCGGGCTCGTTGAGCAGGAGGTTGATGATCTGGTTGCAGCCCGCGGGGTTCTTCATGAGCATGAGGCGGACCTGCGTGCCGTCGATGTCGAACACCTCGGAGCGGCCAAAGCCGTGCTTGAACTTGCTCACCGCCAGATACGCCTGCTCGCGCGGGAACTTGAACGCCTCGAGGCCCGCCACCACGCACGCGCAGTTGTAGATGTCGTAGCTCGCGGGGACGTCGAGATCGACGATGGAACGGTCGTCGTCGACGCGCAGCTCGACCGTGCAGCCCTCGCTCCTGCGCTCGACGATGCGCTCGACCGCGACTTTGGGTGTGGGGCGGTGGTAGCCGCACGACGGGCACCTGAAGCCGCCCAGATGCGCGTAGGTGACATAGTCATATTGGTACTCGGCACCGCACTTGATGCAGTGCGTCGCGTCCGAGAGGTCCTCGACGCGCTCGGGATAGATCTCGCAGTCGACGCCGTAGAACACGACGTCGTTGTCGACGCGGTCGGCGATGGAGGCCACCATGGAGTCGTCGGCGTTCAGGCACAGCGTGGCGTGCGGGGAGTTCTTGACGCCCGCCATGATGTTCTCGAGCGTGTGCGTGACCTCGCCGTAGCGGTCGAGCTGGTCGCGAAAGACGTTCGTGACGACGAGCACCTCGGGGTCGACCGCCGCGCAGACGCGGCGCAGCGCGCCCTCGTCGCACTCGATGACGGCCAGCTTGTAGCGGGGCTTGCCGCCGATGCTCGAGCGGATGGCGAACTCGGTGGTGATCCCCTGAATCAGGTTCGCGCCGCTGCGGTTGTAGAAGGCCTGCTCGCCCATGTTCTCGAGGGCCTGCGCGACGATGTGCGTCGACGTGGTCTTGCCGTTGGTGCCCGTGAGCACGAGCGTGCGCACGCCCTTGGCGAGCGTGTTGAGATAGTTGGGGTCGACCTTCAAGGCGAGCTTGCCCGGCAACGAGGTGCCGCCGCGCTTCATCAGGCGCAGCAGGCGATACGTTGACTTGCAGACGATCGACGCACAGACGGTGCGAAAACCCATGGCCTCTTACGCTTCTTCCCCGTCGGATGCTGTCTGGGCGTTGCGGCCGATCAACGCGGCGATGCGCTCGCTGTAGACCGGGTCCTCGATGCCCGCGGCGGCCACGTCGACGGTGGGCGCCTCGTCCCACAGCTGCTCGAGGCGGTAGTACTCGCGCTGCTCGGGCAGGAAGATGTGGACGACGATCTGGCCGTAGTCGAGCAAAATCCACTTGCCGTCCTCGACGCCCTCGACGCTAATGGGCTTGACGCCCGCCTCCTTGCGCAGGCGCTCCTCGACCTCCTCGTAGATCGAGTCGGCGCGACGGCTGTTGGCCGCGGTGCAGATGACGAAGTAGTCCGTCACGTTCAAAAGCTTGCCGACCTCTTGGATGACGATGTCGGAGCCCTTCTTGTCGTCGATTGCGCGCGCGGCGATGAGCGCCTGCTCCTTGGGGGAGATGTTCTCGGTCAAAGTCGTTCCTTTCTCTACAGGATGACGTTGGGGTCACCCTGGCGTGACTTGTCTTTTCTGGTGTGCTGCTGCACGAGGCCGTTCCAGATGTCGAAGGCGGCCGGGTGGATGAAGCGCTTGCGGATGACGAGCGAGTCCATGGTCACCACGTACGCCTCGAAGTACAGGTCGTCGAGGCTCATCGTGCCCACCATCTCGCGCAGCTTCTTGATGAGCGGGCGCCCCTTGGTCTTTCGCAGCGGCTCGATCATGTCCGCGATGAAGATGACCTTGTCGAGGTCGCTCATGTCGAGCCCGCCGAGCGTGTGGTGCCAGATGGCGCTCTCTATCTCGTCGGTGAGCTCGGGGAACTCGCGCCGCACGGCCTTTGCCCCGGTAAACGAGTGGAGCACCGGGTACAGAAGCTCGATATGGTCGGGACGCGGGATGCCCAGCTCGTCGAGGCGCGCGGGAAAGTCGTCGTCGACGATGAGCTTGTCCCAGTCGTGGAGCAGGCCCGCGATGGCGGCGTCGAACTGGTTGACGCCGTAGATCCGCGCGAGCTCGACCGCGTAGTCGGAGACCGAATGGGAATGCGCCAGGCGCTTGCCCGACAGGCGCGCGTCGACCGCGTCGCTCACGCGCCGATAGAACTCAGTATCTTCCTGCAAACGAACTTCCTCGATTCAAGAGGGCCGCATCGGCGTGAGGGCACCTGCGGTGCCGTGCCTGCCGTCAGCCCCGGTACAGACCAGTCTCATCAATATATGCGATTACGGGGCCGGGGATGAATTCCGTTACCGATTGACCACATGAAATACGCTTGCGCAGCTCCGTCGACGAGATGTCGATCTGCGGCACGTCGACGAACTCGAGCTTGAAGCCGAGGCCGCTTTGCTCGTGGACCGCCTTCACGTGCGCGACGTCGCAGCCCGGGCGCGCCGCCACGACGACCGTGCACAGCCGCGCGACTTCGGCCGCCCCGCGCCAGTGGACGAGCGTCTCCGCGGAATCCGCGCCCACGATAAAGCAGAGCTCGGTGTTGGGGTACTCGTTTTTGAGCTCGCGCAGGGTGTCGACCGTATAGGTCACGCCCGCGCGCCTGACCTCGCGCATGTCGAGCTCGAAACGCGGGTCGTCGGCGATGGCGAGCTCGACCATCCGCGCGCGCTGCAGCGCCGGCGTCACGTGCTGGTCGAGCTTGAAGTGCGGGTTTCCCGTCGGGATGAACAGCACGCGCGCGAGACCAAGCGCGTCGGCCACGGCGCGCGCCACCTCGAGGTGCGCGTTGTGGACGGGATCGAAGGTCCCGCCCATGATGCCGAGTCTGCCGGACACGCTAGCCGCGCACCTGCCCCGCGCCGTTGACGATGAACTTCGTGGACGTGAGCGCCTGGGCGCCCATGGGGCCGCGTGCGTGCAGCTTCTGCGTACTGATGCCGATCTCTGCCCCGAGCCCGAACTCGCCGCCGTCCGAGAAGCGCGTCGACGCGTTGGAGTACACGACCGCCGCGTCCACGCCGCGTGTGAAGGCGTCGATCGCCGCGGCGTCGTTGGAGATGATGCACTCGGAATGTCCCGTGCCATACGTGTTGATGTGGGAAATCGCCTCGTCAAGCCCGCTCACGCACTTGACGCTCATCTCGAGCGCGAGGTACTCCGTGCCCCAGTCGTCTTGCGTCGCCGGCACCGTCTCGATGCCGCAACGCACGGCGACCTGTCCGGCATGCTCGTCCACGTGCAGCACGACGCCATGCTCTGCCAGAGCGGAAAGCGCCGCCGGCAGCACCTCGTCGGCGATGCACTCGTCCACGAGCAGGCTCTCCGCCGCGTTGCACACGCCGACGCGCTGCGTCTTGGCGTTGATGAGGATCGGCACGATAAAGTCGCGGTTTGCCGCCTCGTGCACGTAGATGTGGCAGTTGCCCGTGCCCGTCTCGATGACCGGGACCTTGGCGTTTTCGACGCAGTGCCTGATGAGGCCCGCACCGCCGCGCGGGATGAGCACGTCGACAAGGCCCGTGAGCGACATGAGCTCGTCGGTCGCGTCGTGCGAGGTACTCTCGATGCTCTGGATGCAGTTCTCGGGAAGCCCCGCCTCGACCGCGGCCTTGGCGAGCACGCCCGATATGGCCAGGCACGAGCGCTGCGCGAGGCTGCCGCCGCGCAGGACGCAGGCGTTGCCCGTCTTGAGGCACAGTGCCGCGGCATCGGCCGTGACGTTGGGGCGCGCCTCGTAGATCATGGCCACGACGCCGAGCGGCACGCGCACCTTCTTGAGCTGCAGGCCGTTGTAGAGCTCGCGTCCCTCGACGACCTCGCCGAGCACCTCGGGCTGGGCGGCTACCTGGCGTATGCCCTGCGCCATGCCCTCGATGCGCTCCGGCGTGAGCAGCAGTCGGTCGAGCAGGCCCTGCGGTGTGCTCTTGGCGCGTGCCTGCTCCATGTCCGCGTCGTTTGCGGCCAGGATGTCCGCCGCGTGCTCGACCAGGCGCGCGGCCATGTTCGCGAGCGCCTTGTTGCGCACGTCGGAGCCCAGCACCGCGAGCTGGTACGACGCCGCCTTGGCCAAGCTTGCCTTTTCGAGTGCTTCGCCCATGGGAAACCTGCTTTCGTGTGAGGGTCGGTGTTGCTCCACTATATCGCTACTCGTCGAGCATCGCGTTGATGCGGCGCAGACGGTGGTAGACGGCGTTTTTCGAGAGCGGCGGGTCTGCCAGCTCGCCGAGCTCCTTGATGCTCGCGTCGGGGTACTTGAGCCGCAGCAGGGCGACCTCGCGCAGCGACTGCGGTATGGACTCGATGCCGTGCTTTTCGACGACCTGCCTGATCTTGGCGATCTGCTGCATGGAGGCGTGCGCGGTCTTTTGCTGGTTGGCGATCTCTGCGTTGACGCGGCGGTTCGTGTCGTTTCGGACGGACTTGATGACGCGCGCGGTCTCCATGTCGAGCGCGGAGTTATGCGCGCCCACGAAGGCGAGAAACGCGATGATGTTGTCGACGCCCTTCATGTAGACCGCGTACGTGTTGTGGCGCCGCGTGACGCGCGCCTTGATGCCGTGCGCGCCCATGAGCTCCACGAAGTCGTTGGCGAGCGGCTCGGAGCTCATCGTGAGCTCGAAGTGGAAGTCGCCGCGCGGGTCGGCGATGTAGCCGCCTGCGAGAAACGCGCCGCGCAGGTACGCGCCCGCGCAGCAGCCGCGCTCGACGAGCTCGGGGCTGATGCCGGGCTCGAAGCCGTGCATGCCGAGGATGCCCAGGTCGTGCAGTGCGAGCGTCATGCGCTTTTGCGCCGGCACCGTGATGAGGTAGTTGTGCGTCTTGTGCAGCACGCTGCGGCGCACCGTCAGCTCGGTCTTGAGCATGTACACCGTGTGCAGCAGGCGGATGACGGTCTTGGCGACGCTCGCCGTCTCGGTCGCGACCTCGAGGCGCGTGTTGCCGCCGCCGCTGATGTTGAGCGTGCCCTCGATGCGGATGAGCGCCGCGAGCTCGGCCTTGTCGCACATCGAGCACGTCGGCTCCACGCGCGACAGCTCGTCTTTTACCTCTGCTGTGAATGACACGCGGTGAGCACCTCCTGGAGCGCCCGCGCAAGCTTTTCACGGTCGTGCCAGGTGGGGCGCTGCTCGTCGACGAGGTCGCGCACCATCGGCTGCACGCCCAGCTTCTTGACCTTGTCCACGAGCTCCTCGTTCACCACGACGTGCGACACCTGGTTGAGCCTGCGCCCGCGCGTCGCGTAGCGCGCGTCGGAGTAGTCGGTGAGCGCGGGGAACACGCCCGTCGCCATGGGCGACGACGGCGCGTTGCGGTGGATGAGCGCGATGTCGAGGATGCCGCGCATGCCGTGACGGCAGATGGCGTCCACGTAGTCGTAGCAGTTCATGCCCCAGGTCTCGCCCTGCATGTCGGCGAGCGAGCAGACGAACACCGTGTAGGCCGGGTCGGTCTCGCGCTCGCGTGCCTCGGTGATGGCCTCGACCACGCCGGGGACGAGCAGGTTGGGGATGATCGACGTGAACAGCGAGCCCGGCCCCAAGACGATGAGGTTCGCCTCGCGGATTGCCTTGAGCGCCGGCGGGTACGCCTCGGCATCCGCCGGCTGGAGCGCCACGTAGCGCATATGGCAGTCGGAGTCGCCGATGACGGCCTGGCCTTCCAGCTCGCGCCCGTCGTCGGTCATGCCCTTCAAGGTGACGTCGTGCAGCGTCGAGGGGTACACGTGCCCGCGCGCCTCGCACAGGTCCTCGCACACGCGGATGGCGTCGGGAAACGAGCCGGTCTCTTCCGCGAGCGCGGTGATGATGAGGTTGCCGAGCGAGTGGTTGTCCAGATACGAGAAGCGGTGCCTGAACGAGCGGGCGAAGATGCCGTCGTAGTTGGCGGACATCGCCCCGATGCACTTGCGGATGTCGCCGGGCGGTACGACGCCGCCCCGCTCGCGCAGGATGCCCGTCGAGCCTCCGTCGTCGACCATCGAGACGATGGACGAGACCTGGCAGCCCATGTCGAGCAGCGTGCGGATGGACACGGGGGCGCCGGTGCCCCCGCCGATGACGACGGCCTTCGTTCGCTTCATTACTTATGCACCTCCGCAAGCGCCAGGTCGCGGTGCGTGGTCGTAACGCGGTAGCCCTCCTGCGACAGATGCTGCCCCGTCGCGTTCGCCAGCACGACGCTGCGGTGCTGGCCGCCCGTGCAGCCGACCGCGATGGACAGGTACTGCTTGCCCTCCTTCACGTAGCCGGGCATGACGAAGTCGAGCAGCGAGAACCAGCGCTTGAGGAACTCTTTGGTCTCGTCTTTGCCGAGGACGTAGTCTTTGACCGCCTCGTCCATGCCCGTCTTGTCGCGCAGCTCGCGCTCGTAGAACGGGTTGGGCAAGAAGCGCACGTCGATGACGATGTCGGCGTCGGTGGGCGCGCCGTGCTTGAAGCCGAACGAGTAGACGGAGACGCCCAGCCCCTCCTGCGCGGACTGATCGGTGAACAGCGAGCGCAGCTTCTCGCGCATGTCCTGCGGGCGCTCGGTGCTCGTGTCGAGCACGTAGTCGGCCATCTGCTTGCACTCCGCCAGCAGCTGGCGCTCGCGGCGGATGCCCGCGACGATCGTCATGCCGTTGTCGCACAGCGGGTGGCGGCGACGCGACGCCTTGAAGCGGTTGAGCAGCTCCTCGTCGCTCGAGTCGAGGAACAGCATCGTGTACGACAGGCCCATCTCCTTGAGCTTGGCGAGCTCGGCGGTGAGCTCGGGGAAGAACTCCTTGGCGCGCAGGTCGCACACGACGGCAAGCTTGCGCAGCGTGCCCGTGTTGAGGCCGGCCAGACTCACGAGGTTCATGAGCAGCGAGGGCGGCAGGTTGTCGATGCAGAAGTAGCCGATGTCCTCGAACGTGTGCATGGCCTCGGTGCGGCCTGCACCGGACATGCCGGTGATGATGATGAGGTCCGGCCCGAACGAGGTCGGGTCGATTTCGTCGAGACTTTCCTGTTGCGTCATAGCGCGACCTTTCTGCTTGCCGTGTCGCCCCAAGTATAGCGTCTCGGTGAGACAGACCAGCCCGCGAGGCCGCTCTACGCGTTCGAATCCACGATGACGGCGTAGAGGTCCTCGGCCACCTGGCGCGGGATACCCGGCACGGCGGCGATCTCGTCGAGCGTCGCCTCGCGCATCTTCTTCACCGAGCCGAAGGTCTTGAGCAGCAGCTTCTTGCGCTTGGGCCCCAGGCCGGGGACGTCGTCGAGGATGGAGGCGACCATGCCTTTGCTGCGCAGCTCGCGGTGGAAGGTGATGGCGAAGCGGTGCGACTCGTCGCGGACGTGCTTGATGAGGTACAGCGAGGGGCTGCCGCTCGGGAGCACGACGGGGCCCGTCTCGTTCCACGGCACGAACAGCTCCTCGTCCTTTTTTGCCAGGCCCGCCATGGGGATGTCGACACCCAGCTTGCCGAGCTCGGTCATGGCGGCCGTGAGCTGCGGCTTGCCGCCGTCGAGCACGAGCAGGTCGGGCTTGGAGCCAAAGCGCTCGTCGGCCATGGTCTCGGGGCCGTAGCGGCGGCGCAGCACCTCGGACATCATGGCGAAGTCGTTTGCCTCGCCGTAGGTCTTGCGGATCTTGAAGCGACGGTACTGCGACTTGTCGGGCCGCCCGGCGGTGAACACGACCATCGAGGCGACCGAGTAGTTGCCGTGGATGGTCGAGATGTCGAAGCACTCGATGCGCATGGGCGGCTCGGGCAGTGCGAGCGCGCTTTCGAGCTGCAGCAGCGCGAGGTCGGTGCGCTCCTCGTCGTAGCGCGTGCGCACCTTGTGGCGCATAAGGGCGTGCTTGGCGTTGACCTGCGCCATCTTGAGCAGGTCGAGCTTCTCGCCGCGCTGGGGCACCACGACGTGCACCTTGGCGCCGTGCACGCTCGCGAGGCGCTGCGTCAGCCAGCTCTCGAGCGGGCGCACGACGTCTTCGGGCAGGGTCTCGGCGATGACCACCTCGTGCGGGAGCTCCTGCGTGGAGTCGTAGTACTTGCTCAAAAACTGGCCGACGAGGTCGGCCTGCGGCACGTTCATGCCCTTGTCGAGGATGAAGTCGTTGCTGATGATGACGCGGCCCTCGCGCACGACGAACACGTGCGCGCTCGCGATGGTCTCCTCGCGGAAAAAGCCCACGACGTCGATGTTGATGGGGCGCGGGAGCACGGCCTTCTGCTTTTCCTGCAGGGCGGTGATGGCGGCCAGGCGATCGCGCACGCGGGCGGCGTGCTCGAAGTCGAGCTCGGCTGCCGCGCGGTTCATCTCCGCGGTGAGCTCGTTCACGAACTCGTCGCGGTGCCCCGACAAGAAGCGCTCGACGCGCGCGACGTACTCCTTGTACGCCTCGGGCGTGATGGCGGCGCAGCAGGGGCCCGCGCCCTTGCCGATGTGGTACTCGAAGCACGCCTTGTCGTCGGGCTTGGGCCATTTGCCGCGCTCGAGGTTGCGGCAGAGCTTGCGGTACTCCGCGCACGAGCACGAGCAGATGGGCACGATGCGGCGTACCGTGTCGATGGTCTCGCGCGCGGCCCGGGCGTCGGTATAGGGGCCGAAGTAGCGGGTCGACGACTTGTGCTTCTCACGCGTGTACTTGATGCCGGGGTACAGCGCGCCTTCGGTGATCGCGATGTAGGGGTAGCTCTTGTTGTCGCGGTAGTCCACGTTGAACGGCGGATGGTACTGCTGGATGAGGTTCTTCTCGAGGACGAGCGACTCGGTCTCGTTCGTGACGACGATGTAGTCGAAGCTCGCGACCTGCTCCATCATGAGCGGGATCTTCTCGCGCTCGTCTTGGCCCGTGACGTATTGGGTCATGCGGGCGCGCAGGTCGATGGCCTTGCCCACGTAGAGGATCGAGCCGTTTCTGTCCTTCCACAGGTAGCAGCCCGGCTCTTCGGGGACGGAGCGGAGCTGCTCGCGGATGCCGGGCGCGTCCGTCTTGTTCGAACGCACCCAGGAACTGTCGTGTGTCTGCTTGTTTTCCATGGGCTCCATACTAGCGAATATCCACGCCCTCAGGGCAACGGGGTCGAGACGGGGTGTCCCTTCGGTTCACACTGACACGAGGGGCCGTGGGTATCGTGCCATTTTCGCGGCTGGGACAGACTGGCGAGGCATTGGCCATATACACGACAGACCGGCGAGCTATTGACCAAAAATGGTCAGAGCCTCTCCGGTTTGTCGCGCATATGGTCAGGAGCTCTCCGGTTTGTCACGAGCGTCGGCACGAGCGCCAGCACGGACACGGGCATAATATTGCCACGGAAGCGGGGGTGTCCCTTCGTTCCAAAGCGGCACGATACCCACGGCCCCTCGTGTCACGGCCCCTCGTGTCAGTTGTTCTTGCGGCGGCGGTGCGCGGGGGCGTCGGGGTCGGGGTCGATGCCCTGGTTGGAATAGACGACGTCTCCCCTGCCGTGGCGTTGGCGCACGGGCCCGAACAGCCCGAGGCGCCACACGATGATGGCCGAGAGAATGACGAGCGCGATGAACGAGATGTACTTGGCAGCGCCGCCGACCTCCCACATGACGAGCGTGCCGATGGAGAGCACAGCGGTCCACAGGTAGATGAGCAGCACCGCCTTCCGCTGCGAGTAGCCGCGCAGCAGCAGCCGGTGGTGGATGTGGCCGGAATCGGCCTCGTCGATGCGCTTGTGCCCGCGCAGGCGGCGCACGATGGCCCCGAAGGTGTCGATGATCGGGACGAACGCGATGATGATCGGGACGAGCGTGGTCGTGATCGACGCGAAGCGCGCGACGCCGAGCAGCGAGATGGTGCCGAGCATCAGCCCGAGCAGCATCGACCCGGAGTCGCCCATGAAGATGCTCGCGGGGTTGAAGTTGAAGAACAGGAACGCGATGCAGACGGCCGCCAGGACGATGGCCATGAGCGCCGCCAGGTTGTTCGACATCGTCGTCATCATGACGAACAGCGTGAGCGCGGAGATGGCGGTGATGCCCGCCGCGAGCCCGTCGAGCCCGTCGATCAGGTTGATGACGTTGACGAAGGCGACCAGGTAGAAAATCGTGATGGGGTATGCCCAGAACCCCAGGCTGATGATCTGGGGCGTGCCGGGCATGTGGAAATGGGCGAACAGCGTGCCCGTGAACGCGATGATGCAGGCGGCGAGAATCTGCCCCGCAAACTTGACGAGCGGCTTGAGCGAGTAGATGTCGTCGATGACGCCGACCACGACGATGACGGCGATGCCGATGACCACGCCGACCATGCGGAAGTCGTCGGGAGCGAGCGTGAGCAACGGGCCGGGCCAGACCTGCGCGAGCTCGAGCAGGTACTCGAACAGCACCGCCGCCGCGATGCCGCCGAACATGGCGAGGCCGCCCATACGCGGGATGGGCTTCTTGTTGACGCGCCGCGGACCGGGCTCGTCCACCGCCCCAACGCGAACGGCGAGTCTTCTCACGGCGGGCACAAGTGCAACAGTCACCGCAACGGCGACGGCGAAGACGATGAGGTAGTGTACCCAGGAAAACATGCTGACAGTATAAAGCAACGGCTGCAGGAGCTCAGACCGCGCGCGGATACGAACCGATAATCCGCACCTCACGCAGCTTCATGCGCAGGCAGTTGAGCGCGATGGCGATATCCGGGTCGTCCGCATAGCCGTCGATGTCCACGAAGAACATGTAATCGCCCAGCTCGCGCTTGGTGGGGCGCGACTGGATCATCGTCAGGTTGATGCCCGCGTACGTGAACTCGGACAAGATCATCTGCAGGACGCCCGCGCGGTCGGACTGGATGAACAGCGCGAGCGTGGACTTGCCGGGGCCGTCGTGCGCGACCGGCCCGCGCCCGATGAGCACGAAGCGCGTCTGGCTGCTCAGGTTGTCCTCGATGGCCTCCTCGTAGACATCGGCGCCCATGAGCTCGGCGGCGAGCGTGGAGCCGACCGCCGCGACGCTCGCATCCTCGACCGCCATGGCGACGGCCGCGGCCGTGGAATCGGCGAGCCTGAGCTGCCGTTCGGGCAGATGGCGGT